>JBAWDI010000345.1:0-2117 GCA_049590695.1 Bryobacteraceae bacterium | reverse complement strand
ACGCTGGTGCCGGTGCTGGGCGTTCCCATGGAGAGCGCATCGCTCAAGGGGTTGGATTCGCTGCTCTCGACGGTGCAGATGCCCGCTGGGATTCCCGTGGGCGCCCTGGGCATCGGAGCGGCCGGGGCGCGCAACGCGGCGTTGCTGGCGATCGCGATTCTGGCCAACAGCCGTCCGGAACTGCGCGACCGGCTGCGGCAGTTTCGCGCGGCGCAGAGCGACAAGGTGTTGAGGGAAACGTTGCCGTAGCCGTAAGATGGGGATCATGTACATCACCAGACGAAGCGCTATGGGAGTTTTGGCGGGCGCCATCCCCGCCGCCAAGCGCATGGCCGCGCAGCCGGCCGCCGGCCTCGAAATTCAGAAGGGCCCGTTCGTGGGCACGCGCGAATCGCTCAAGGCTTACCGCGTCCCGGAGTGGTTCCGTGACGCCAAGTTCGGCATCTGGGCGCATTGGGGGCCGCAATCGGCGCCTGAGCAGGGCGATTGGTACGCCCGCAAGATGTACATCGAGGGCGATCCTACTTACAAGTGGCACCAGCAGCACTTCGGGCCACAGTCCAAGGTAGGGTTCAAGGATGTGATTCCCACCTTCAAGGGCGAGAAGTTCGACCCCGAACACCTGATGG
Source organism: Bryobacteraceae bacterium (assembly GCA_049590695.1). Classification (GTDB taxonomy): domain Bacteria; phylum Acidobacteriota; class Terriglobia; order Bryobacterales; family Bryobacteraceae; genus Fen-178. Next base: position 1,488 of record JBAWDI010000345.1, on the reverse strand, counting down.
ATCTCTACCAGAAGGCCGGGGCGAAGTACTTTTTCAGCATGGGCGTGCACCACGACAACTTCGATATGTGGAACTCCAGGCACACGCGCTGGAACGCGGCCAACATGGGCCCGAAGAAAGACGTGGTGGGGCTGTTCCGCAAGGCGGCGCTGAAGCGGGGCATGAAGTTCGGCGTGAGCGAGCACCTGTGGATCAGCTACAAGTGGTTCGGCGTGAGCCACGATTCCGACAAGACCGGCCCATACGCCGGGGTCCCTTACGACGGCACCGATCCCAAGAACTTCGACCTCTATCACGACCTGCCCAAGGATTATCCGGCCCAGATTTCGTGGGACGACAAGGGCATCCCCGACTCGTGGAAGCGCCACTGGTTCGACCGCATCAAGGACCTGGTGGACAACTACCAGCCCGATATTCTGTACACCGACGGGCCGCTGCCGTTCGAGGAATACGGCCTCAACTTGGTGGCGCACCTGTATAACGCGAGCGCCCGCCGGCATGGCGGCAAGGTGGAAGCGGTCTACAACAGCAAGCTGAAGGAGGATTGCGCCGAGGGCACGTGCGTGCTGGATTTCGAGCGCGGGCTGGCGGACGCCATCGCGCCCAACCCCTGGCAGACCGACACGTGCGTGGGCAACTGGCACTACCAGCGCGATGTCAAGTACAAGACGCCCAAGACGGTGATCGACATGCTGGTGGATATCGTGAGCCGGAACGGCAACTTGCTGCTGAACTTCCCTCTGCCGGGGAGCGGCGCGCTGGACGACAGGGAACTGGCGATTCTCGCCGAGATTACCAGGTGGATGGCGGTGAACAGCGAGGGCATCTATGCCACGCGCCCGTGGAAGATCTTCGGCGAGGGTCCGGGATCGAAAGTGAAGGGATCGGCGCACTTCAACGAGGGCGGCCGCAAGGATCTGACGGCGGAGGACGTCCGGTTCACCACCAAGGGGAAGACGCTGTACGCATTCCTGATGGGGTGGCCGGGGAAGCAGGCCGTGGTTGCGCCGCTGGCGAGCAAGGGAGCACAGGACGTTGGCAAGATCCGCAACGTGGAGCTGCTGGGGCACAAGGGTAAGCTGAAGTGGACTCAAGACGAAGCCGGTTTGAAGGTCGAGATGCCCGAGGAGAAGCCCAGCGATCACGCGGTTACGCTGAAGGTGGCGCTGGGGTAGGCTACGAAGCCATCAGGCGCAGTCCGATTTGACTTCCGTTTTCCGGTGCTTTAGGATGGAATTATAGTCTTGGTGAAGGCCTGCCCGTTTGGCAGAGATTGGTTTCCTTTGCCGGAAAATAGCCGAGACGTTCGAATCGACCCCTTGGACCTCAAGGGGTTTTTTCTTATGTGCGCCTGAGGTAGCCCGGCGGTGTCAAGACTTTTGTGTAAACATCCCCGCGGTTAATGTTTCGGGCCGGCTATACTGGTTGCACCCGAGCGGAGGGTAAGGCTCTGCGGAGACGCAACCTGAGCGCCGACTCGGCGGCCGG
>JBAWDI010000344.1:0-2279 GCA_049590695.1 Bryobacteraceae bacterium | reverse complement strand
TGCAAGCCGAGGGGATACTGGCGGTGCCCGGCTCCGGCTTCGGGCGCGGGGGGTACATGCGGCTGTCGCTGACCATCCCCCGCCGCGACATGGAACGGGCGCTGCCGGGGTTTGGGAGGGCGATCCGTAAGGCGCACTCCGGAGCTTCTCAAGGAGAAACATCCGTGACAGAATAGGGCCATGGATGGTGTCAGCCCCGAGGTCCGCTCTCACACCATGGCGGCAGTCCGGTCTGCAAGGAACCATACCACAGAGTGGCCTCTCCGGGCACGTTTCGCGCGCTGGCGAAAGGTGGATACATGCTTCTGAATTCACGCCGAATCGCAGCCAGAGAGAAACTCATACTCGCGGGCTTGTATTTTTCCAAATACGATTTGGCTGGTGTGAAGAAGCTCGGCTTTGGGAGCTTTTTGGAGGCGTTCAACGTCATTGGATACGCGCTCGGAGCAAAGCCCGCCTCCGTCAAGAACTATCGCGACGAGTTTGACCCTTTGTTCCCGAACCGCAGAAAGGGCTGGCACAAGCGAGCCACTCGCGACTACTGCCTGAAAGTGTTCGAGCAGTACAAGGATTTGGATCTCGAAGCATTTAGTGGCTTGGTCAGATCATTCGTCGGCTGGGACGAGAATACTTGGAGCGAAGTGCGGCCCGAAGAGGAAAAGGGAGACGGAGAATCTTCCTTCGCGAAAAGGCTGATTACGGGCCTGGCCGCCGAACAGTATTTCGAGTCCGTCCAACCCCGGCTTCCTGAATTCAATGACTGTGTTCTGGAGAACACAACGCGACTTGGGTGTGGGTACGATTTTCGACTGCGGTCTGGGGCGCGCAAAGATTTTCTAGCGGTCGAAGTCAAGGGGCTAAAAGAGCGAACGGGGACGCTGGCGTTCACGCCCAAGGAACATGAAGTCGCAGCGGCGCTGAATAGCCGATTCTTCCTTTTCGTTGTCAAGAACTTCGGGAAGTCCCCGTTTCACGAAATATACCAAGACCCCCTTGCCGGCAACCTCCAATTCAGGAAGAAGGAACGAGTCGTGGTTCACACTTCCTGGCTGGCGAGCGTGTAGCGCAAAAGCACGACATACCCGGTCACCGGTGAGAGCACGGCGAAGCGGCCGCCGCTATGCGGAGGGCACCATACGCGGCGAAGGTTGAAAACTATACACCATAGATAGGACGTAGACGATGACCAAAAGCGAAGGTTACGAAAAGATGGCCCGGTTTGTCCAGCAGATTTCGGAATTCACACGGGACGCCGAATGCCAAACATGCAACCAGTGCGGCTTCGACAAAAACCCTGCGTGTTCCCACCACGAGCCCTGGCACATGCCCATTGATGACGCCTGGGACACGATTCACAGTTTGATTCCGCAGGCGCGGCAACTGGTCACGGAGTTGGAGCTATGAGCAGAAATCAAGTCGACCGGAGCACTCTCGCTCAAGCTCCATCGCCTGCGCGCGCCGGAGTCCCGACGATCTGGCAGCTCCCATGGCTTGCCCGAAGGTTGTAGAATCGAAGAAGGGGGCAGCGTGGCCGACCTCGGGACGAGTTCGATGCGTGAGGAGCTGCGTGCGCTTGTAGACCACATTCCCGAGAGCGACGTGCCAACAGCCCGCAAACTCCTTCGTGCCTTGGTCGACCCGGTCGAATTGGCACTGTTCAAGGCGCTTCCGGATGACGAGCCTCTGAGCGAGCACGAAAGAGCCGCTACGGAAGAATCTTCCGGCCGCGAGCGGCGGGGCGAGCCGCTGATCCCGCACGAGGACGTGTTGCGGGAGTTCGGGCTCGGCGAGCCGGACGCGTGAAGCGATTCGCCTGGGAACCAGCGGCGCGGGCCGACCTGCGGCGCATTGAGCAGAAGCAGGCTATCCAGGTCCTACGCGCCTTGTCAGATTTCTCGGAGAGTGGAAACGGGGATGTCAAGAAACTCGCCGGCGACACTTTGGGGCGCTATCGTCTGCGGGTTGGCGATTGGCGAATCTTGTTCCGCATCGAGAAGGCCAACCTGATCCATATCTTGAGCGTCGAGAATCGCAAGGACGCGTACCGCTAGCCGCTCCTGCGCGCTCTTCACGAATTCTGTCCCCTGCAAATCACCAGCTCGATTCCGGCTGGCGTTGTCGTGGTCGAAGGCCATGGCGGTGGCGGGCGAGTGCATCGGCTATCTGGCCATTCCGCCGCACTTGCCGGAAGCCGCGGCGCTGGTCAATGCCTGTACGTTCGCCAACCGCATCCTCGGCTATATCAATGCGCCGGCGATCTGGCAATGGGTGGTGGCCGA
>JBAWDI010000343.1:0-3098 GCA_049590695.1 Bryobacteraceae bacterium | reverse complement strand
AGCTAAAGCATGCCCCACCAGGTGGGGCATGCTTTAGCTTGCCCAGACCACAAGATCGGATAATGGTAGTCATGAACGAACCTAAAACACTCGGAATCATTCACGCCGTCAATCTCACCATCCGCGCTATGCAGCCCTTCATCGAGCAGTACATACCGGATGTCTCGGTGATGCATCTCTGCGACGACACCATCCAGCGCGACAACATCGCCGCGGGAGTCGGCGTGATTCCCAAGCGCAACTATTTCAAGTTCGCCCAATACGCGCACAACCTGGAGGAAGCGGGGGCGGACATGATCCTGCTGGCATGCTCCACGTTCAACTACGCGGCCGAGCTGGCCCGCCCGATGATCGATATCCCCATCATGCAAATCGACCGGCCCATGATGGAACTGGCGGTCCGCCAGGGCTCGCGAGTCGGTATGCTGGCGACGCTGGCCACCACGGTTCCCTCCTCCGAGCGCCTGCTGCGGATCGTGGCCGCCGAGCAGAAGAAGCCCGTGGAAATTACCACCGTGCTGCGTGAAGAGGCATTCCGGGCGATTCAAAAGGGAGATGCCGCAACCCACAACGCCATGCTCATGGAAGAGATCGACAAGCTCTCCGGCAAGGTGGATGTCATCGTCATGGCGCAGTTATCCATGTCCGCCCTGGCGCCGCAGTTGAAGAACACGCGAGTGCCAGTCTATAACAGCGGCTCCACCTGTTTTGCCCGGTTGCGGGAGCTTCTATGATGCGGCAAATCAGACTTCCCTATGGGCACGAATCCAGAACGATAGCGGTTCCCGAGGAGAACCTGGCGTGGGTCGAGGGGCCGAAACACGCGCCGCCGGTGGCCGACTTAGCAGAGGCTGTCAGATCGGCCATACGAAATCCGATTGGCTCGCCATCGCTCAGTGAGTTGGTACTCAAGCACGGGAAGCGGACTCTCATTTTGGTCGACGACGGCACCCGCAGCACTCCGCAAGCTTTGATCCTGCCCATCCTCCTGGACGAGCTCAATGCCGCCGGAGTGGCCGATGGCGACATTTCGGTCATGGTCGCGCTTGGCACGCATCGCCGCATGAATTGGGATGAATTGATGGCCCGCGTCGGGGAGGCGGTATTCAATCGCGTCACGGTCGGGAATCTCTCGCAGAAGCCGGAAGATTTCGTCGACATGGGCGTCAGCCCGCTCGGCATCCCCATCCACGTCAGCCGCCAGTATCTGGAGAGTGAGCTCAGCATCGCGGTCGGCAACATCATTCCGCACATGTATGCCGGTTGGGCCGGCGGCGCGAAGATGGTGCAGCCGGGAGTCACCAGCGCCGTAACCACTGGCAGGACCCACCTCATCGCCGGCCCGCGGGTCTATGAAATTCTCGGGCAGGTGGACAACCCGGTCCGCCAGGAGATGGAAGAGATCGCAATTCTCTCCGGGCTCAAATTCATCGTGAACGTGGTGCTGGGCGCATCCGGCGAGGTGGCCGCCGTGGTGGCGGGAGATGTGGTCAAAGCCCATCGCGCGGGTGTCGAGATTGCCCGCCCCATCTACACCATGGAACTGGAAGAAAGGCCCGACATCGTGGTGGCGAGTTCCCACCCCGCCGACCGCGATTTGTGGCAAGGCTTCAAGCCCGTCAACAACTGCGGCATGGTGGTCAAGGACGACGGCACGCTGATTCTTCTCATCCCCGCGCCCGAGGGGATCGCGCCCGATCACACGCAACTGGTGGATTTCGGCACCGCCAGCGCCGAGGAAGTCTTGGCGCTGGTCGCACAGGGAAAGGTGGCCGATGAGGTAGCGGCGGCAACCTACCTGGCGTTCGAGCGCACGCGCCGGCGGGTGAACATCATCCTGGTATCGGATGGAGTTTCGGGCACGGAAGCCGCCAAAATCGGCATCTCCGCAACCACCAGCTTTCCAGAAGCGTTGAGCGCCGCTTTTGCGAGGCATGGCCGGTCGGCGCGCGTTGGCGTGGTGACTCAGGGCGCGGACATCATGGCGAGGTTCGTGGCAAAGAGCAGAAGCGCGGCCCATCTATGCCGATGAGCGAGATTCGACGTAGGCGCGGAGGACCGCGTTGATGCGCGTCTGGTAGCCTCGTCCGCGGGCCCTGAACCACTTCACGTTGTCTTCGTCGAGCCGCATGGAGATCGGCACTTTGGGCCGAGGCTCAAGCAGTTTCGCCCTCCGGAACCATTCGGACGACGCGACTAGGGCCGCATCCGGATCGGCTTTCGCCGCTTTGCGGATCTCCGCGTCGCCCAAACGTTCCAGCCGGTTCCAGTCCGTCTTCCGCTTGCGGGTCTTACGTGTCGCCATAGGGGCCTGCGTCCACAGAAGCCAGTATACACAATTGTATAGACACATCGAAAGGGCTCGCGCTAGACCTGCCAGCGTTGGCGAAGCTGTTGGTTTGGATTGTGGGGCGGGTTGGCCGCAAAGCGACCTGCGGCGGTTGCCAACCGCCGCACAGAATGCCATCCCGCCCCACTACTGGTGTATCATGGGAACCGATCAGCTCCGGGCTGAGTAGTTGAACGAATTCATACAGGAGAATCCAGTGTCCAGACCAGAATTATCGCGTCGCAGTCTGTTTGGCGCTTCCGCGCTCGGCGTCGCTTCCGCGGCGGCAGCGGCCCTAGCCGATCCCGGCCAGGCGGCAGCACAGGCAGTCGGTGTCAAGAAGGCCGATTTGCCCGACCTCACCATCAAGGAGGTCAAGGTCTACGTCGCCAATCTCGGCAATGTCCGCAGGCTCAACAGTTCGGAGACCGGCGAGATTGTATCCATCGTGACCAATAGCGGGATCGAAGGGAACATGACCATCGGCAATCGAGGAAACCCGCCGGGCTTCCTGGAATATGCCAAGGCCCGGGTGCTCGGCAAGAGCGCCGTCGACGTAGCTTCCATCACCCCCGTTCCCAACACGAAGCGTTTCAGCGCCTATGGAGCGCTTTCTACCGGCCGCGGTGGTTTTGGCGGACCTCCTCCCGGAGGCGCTGGCCGAGCTGGTGGTGGTCGCGCCGGCGCGGTATCGTCCTTGAGAATCGTTTCGCCCTTCACCAGCCACGCGATGCCGAAGGCAAGCAGAGCGGTCGTCTCAAAACAAAAC
>JBAWDI010000342.1:0-2187 GCA_049590695.1 Bryobacteraceae bacterium | reverse complement strand
GCCCGGCGGCAGCTTGTTCAGCGTCAGGCTGAAACCGAGCGGCAGCGCTTTCGTCTTGGGGTCCAAACCTTCCGTCACCGCCAGCGGCGGCGTCTCGAACGCCTTGGTCTGCCCGTGGTAGAAGGTCACGAAGGCCACCAGCGGCTGCACGGCAGTTACTCCGCGCTCGTAGGCCTGTAAGTACACATACATGTCCCGGCTTTTACTAAACACGCGCGTGACGCTGGGAATCAGTTTCTGCCCGTCCTGAATCAGCGGGTTCACCACCGGCCCTTTGTCTTTCGCGCTGAATAGTGCGTCTTTCAGGTCCACGCGCTGCCCGCTCAACACCACCGAGCTGATGGGAATCCGCTTCAGCTCTTTGTTCAGGTTGGGGATGACAAAGTTCTTAGTGTAGGTTCCGATTCTGCCCGTCTCGTCGTCGCGGGCCAGCACCTTGAAGGTATAAGTCCCCGGCAGCAGCGTGAAGCCCGTGTCGTATTGAATAGGTTGCCGGGCGAGCTGGGCCGCGGTTTCTCCGCTCAGCTTGATATCCACCTTGTCGCGCACGTTGGCCATGGTGGCGCCGTACTCGTCCTTGACTTCGCCGATGAAATCGATGAGCGTGTGTTCCGCGCCGCGGCGTCGCGCCAGCGCCAGCTCGCTGCCCGGAATCTTCATCACCACGGGGACATAATACTCGGCGGAATTCAATTGGAAGTAATCCACCTCCATGGCGATGGTCAGCTCCGTGATGGGATCGCCCAGCATCAGGGCATCTTGCAGTTGCCGTTCCTTGTCCACCGCGGTGAATTTGCCGAATTCCTTGCCGGCCCAGTAACCCTGGCGATAACTCAGTTTGGCGGATGTGTCGCCGCTGTAGGCGATCTTGATCCGGCGGAAGCGCCCGTCCAGCGCCTGGTTGGCCGAGTAATAGCCGAGAATGTAGTAACTCCCAATCGATTGCTCCGCCTGCACGATTCCCACCGCGAGGTCGTTGTTGTCCAGCAGCGCCTTCCCGCCCGTATCCGCCGCCAGCGCGTACAACGTATCCTGCGACTTCTGAAAGTTGTTGGCGTTCGCCATCGCCGAGCCGCCGGAGTACATCCCCAGCCCGCCCGGCGATCCCCTGGTGGCATCGCCCAGCGGAGCCTGCGCCACCAACCCGCGCGCGTCGATGGAATACAGCGACACGTTGGCGCGGATGGCCGCGTTGGTGGTGGCCTGAAACTGCGCCTGGTTGTCGACGCCACTCAGCCGCAGGCCGCTGGCGAAGTAAATGAGAACCTTCTTCTCGTTGAGCGTGCCCAGCATCTGCGCCGCCGTCTGCAAAGCGGCCAGTTGCCGGTCGGTGTTGAAGAGGTTGAATTCGCTATCGTCCTCGCCGAATGCGGTGCCCGTATCGGCGCTGCTGTCGTCGGCGTCGGTGAAGTCGAATCCCTGGCCCTCGCCGACAAACAGTTTGTCGACGGTATTCTCCAGGTCGTTGCGATTGTCGGTGAAATCGCGCAGCACGTGGACGCCATCGGAAAACGAGAGGATCGCCATCAGGTCCGCCGGCTGCATCTGCGTCCGGATGAACTTGACCGCCGCGCCTTGCGCGCGCAACTGGTCCGGGACCGGCATGGCGCTCATGTCGAAGTACAGCGCCAGCAAGCGCCGGTCCTTGTAGCGGACATCTCCGGGACGCTCGGGCGCGATCTGCCCCCGCGTGACCGGCGCAACTTGGTCTGCCGGCGCCGGCGGTGGGGCAGACGCCGCAGCCACCACCGGCGCGGCATCCTGCATCTTCTGGTATTCGCAGAAACTGACGGTTTGTACCACACCGTCTTCCGCCACCACGAAATCCTTCGCAGTGAGCCCTTCGACCGGCTTGCCGCTTTTATCCGTGACCGAAACCGTCTCCACCACCAGTTGCGTGTTCACCGTAATCTTCACCGGCCCCTGCGCCGCCAGCAGCCCGAAAGCCAATACCGTGGCGAGCAGAATTCCGCTCCATAAGACGTCGTGGAAAAATCGCCGAGTTCGCCGGGTTGACAGGCGGAAGCGCCTGTCCCACCCTGGTGCGCAGCCTGCTTTTTTGTGGGACAGGCGCTTTCGCCTGTCAACCGATTTTCCCCATCGCATGTTTCAGAACCTCCATCGCAGCGTGGCCTGCACGCTACGCATGGCATTGGCCGCGTTAGCCAACCCGAACTGCGCGCCGTT
>JBAWDI010000341.1:0-6752 GCA_049590695.1 Bryobacteraceae bacterium | reverse complement strand
AGCTCGGCATGGGCGCGCTGCTGGGCGTGGCGCAGGGCAGCGCGGAACCGCCGGCGCTCATCGCGATCCGCTACCGGCCGGCGCGGACGGAGTCCAAGACGCACCTGGGCCTGGTGGGCAAGGGCGTCACGTTCGATACCGGGGGCATCTCCATCAAGCCCGCCGACGGCATGGAGAAGATGAAATACGACATGGCGGGCGGCGCGGCCATGATGGGCGCCATGCGGGCCATCGCGCAGTTGAAGCCCGCCATTGCGGTGACCGCGTTCATTCCCTGCGTGGAGAACATGCCGGGCAGCCGCGCGCAGCGGCCGGGCGACATTGTCACCGCCATGTCGGGCAAGACCATCGAAGTGATCAACACCGACGCCGAAGGCCGGCTGATTCTGGCGGACGCGCTCACCTACGCGCGCCAGCAGGGCGCGACGCACCTGGTGGACGCAGCCACATTGACGGGAGCGATTGTGGTGGCGCTGGGGCACCTGAACGTGGGGCTGTTCGCCAACGACGAGGCCATGCGCGAGCGCGTGCTCCAGGCCGCCAAAGCGGAGGGCGAGCGCATGTGGCCCATGCCGCTCGAAGACGATTACAAGGAATACCTGAAGAGCGCCTTCGCGGACCTTGCCAACGTCGGCGGGCGCTGGGGCGGGGCGGTGACCGCCGCCATGTTCCTGAAGGAATTCGCCGGGGACACCCCGTGGGCGCACCTGGACATCGCCGGCACTGCCTGGCTCGATGAAAGCAAGCCGTTTCTGGCGAAGGGGCCTTCCGGAGTGCCGGTGCGGACGCTGGTGCGCCTGGCCATGCAGTGGAAAGACCGGTGAGCAGCGCGGGCGGCGCTACTCCGGATTCAGCAGCCGCACCTGGCCCAGGCCCAGCTCGCGAATGCCCGCCTCGATCTTGGCGCGGTCTCCCACCACCACCCAGATCAGACGATCGGGATGAACCACTTCGCGGGCGGACGTTTCGATATCGGCCAGCGTCAGCGCGCGCACTTTTCCGGCGTAGGTCTGGTAGTAGTCTTCGGGCAGATCGTACTCCACGAGATCTCCGATGGAGCTCATGACGCGGTCGATGGTTTCGCGGGAGCCGGGCAAGCGCAAGGTTTCGCTGGCCTTCACCCGCGCCAACTCCGCGCCGGTGGCCGGATGGCCGGCCAGGATGCCACGCAGATCCTTGTCGATCTCGGCCATGGACTCCTTGGTCTTATCGGTCTGGACGGGAGCCCAGGCCAGGAATAGGCGCTGGCCGCGGGCGTTCGCCAGCATGGTCAACGCCCCGTAAGTCCAGTGCTTGTCCTCGCGCAAGTCCATGTTGAGCCGGGCGCCGAAATCGCCTCCCAGAATGTTGTTCATGCTCTCGATGGACACCTCGGCGGGATTGTTCCTGGGGGGCGCCACGCTGCCCGCCAGAATCAGCGACTGTTGCGCGCCCGGACGATCGATCAGGTACACCACGGAGCGCTCCGGCAGAGGCACGCTGGCGACGTTCTTTTTGGGCGTCTCGCCGGGCGTCCAGGCGGAGAACAGTTTTTCCAGTTTCGGCCGGATCTCCGCGAGAGTCGTGTCTCCCACCACCATGAGAGTGGCGTGGTTGGGCTTGAACCAGGCGGCCTGAAACCGGGCCATATCTTCGCGCGTGAGCTGGGAGACGCTGGCGGCGGCGCCCGAGCCGGTCCAGGGTTCCGAATAGGCGTGGCCCTTGCCGTAGATCAGGGCGGGGAGAACGCGCAGGGCCAAGGGCACCGGCTCGGTTTTTTCGCGCTCGATGGCGGCCAGTTGCCGCTTCTGCTCGCGCAGGAAATCGGCCGGCGGGAAGGATGGGTTGAGGGCCACGTCGGCGAAGATATCGAGCGACGCATCCAGGTTGGTCTTGAGAGCCGAGAGGCGCACGACCATGCTGTCCAGGGTGGCGCCCACGTTCAAGGTGGCGCCAAGCTGCGCCAGTTGCTCGCCGATTTCGAGCGAGGTGCGAGTCTTAGTGCCCTGGTCGAGCAATTTCGAAACCAGCGCCGCCTCGCCGGGGCGGCCGGTAGCGCCGGGCCCAGGGGGCACCGCCTGGTCGGCGGCATAACCGGAATCCACCAGCAAGCTGAAATTGACCAGGGGGATCTCGTGCCGCTCGGCCAGGACGACTTTCAGCCCGCCAGAGAGCGTGGTGCGTTCGAGCTTGGGCAGGCGCAGCTCGGGCGGCTGGGCTATCGCGGGAGGCTGTTTGCGGTCCACGGCGGTGGCGGAAGCCTGCGGGTCGCCGAACGGAAAGACCTCCGCCACGTATTCTCCGTCCGACAACCAGCGTTTGGCGGCGGCCTGCACTTTGGCGGGCGTGGCTTCGCGCTCGCGGCGCAGTTTCACTTGGTAAGCGGCGGGGTCGCCCAGATAGGCCTGGCTCATGGCCAGCACGTCGGAGGTTCCGCCGAACCCGCCGACGCGGTCCACTCCCCGCACAAAGTTGGCCAGGTATTGAGTGCGGACCCGCTGCACTTCCTGCGCGGTGGGCCCCTCGGTGAGGAAGCGCGCCAGCTCCTCATCAATGGCCCGTTCGACGCGCGCCAGTTCCACGCCCGGACGCGCCGTGGCCTGAATGACGAACTGGCCGCCGATTTCGCGCGGGTTGAGATAGGCCGCCACATCGGTCGAAATCTGGTCGTCGTAAACCAGGCGCTTGTAGAGCCGCGACGTTCTCCCGTTGGCGAGCGCGTCGCTCACCATGTCGAGGTAGTCGCCGTCCTCGCTGCCGAACTCGGGAGTGTTCCAGACTTTGTAAACGCGCGGTTCGGCCACGCGGTCCTGATAGACGGCCCGGTGCGCCCCCGTCATTTTGGCGATCCAGACGCGCTGCCGGGAGACCGGCGGGCCGGGCGGAATCTCGCCGAAATAGGTTTCCACCTTCTTGCGGACGGTCTCGGGATCCACGTCGCCAGCCACCACCAGCACGGCATTGGCAGGGCCGTAGAAAGTCTTGAACCACTCCTTGACGTCATTCAAGGACGCCGCATTCAGGTCTTCCATGGACCCGATCACGCTCCAGGAATATGGATGGCCGTTCGGGTAGGTGTCCTGTTGGATCAGTTCCTCAGCCATGGCATAGGGCTCGTTTTCGTCCTGGCGCTTTTCGTTCTGCACCACGCCGCGCTGCAAGTCGAGCGTCTGCTGGTCAATGGCGTTCACCATGTACCCCATGCGGTCCGATTCCATCCACAGCGTGTAATCCAAAGCGGAGACCGGCACGGTCTCGAAATAGTCGGTGCGGTCTTCGTTGGTGGTGCCGTTGAGGTCGGTGGCGCCGATGCGCTCCAGGGCCTCGATGTAGCGCCCATGGAAATGCTCGCTGCCGCCGAACATGAGGTGTTCGAACAGGTGGGCGAACCCGGTCTTGCCGGGATGTTCGTTCTTCGACCCGACGTGGTACCAGACGTTCACGGCCACGATGGGCGCCTTGTGGTCCTCATGGACGATCAAGGTGAGGCCATTACGGAGGACGAATTTCTGGAACGGGATATCGACGTCCTGGGCGTAGGCCGCCAAAGACAGGAAAGCCAGTGTGAAGAGCGCGCGACGCATGGAACCCCCTTAAGAGAAATCTAGCACAGCCGGGGGAGAGGGCCGGTAGCGCTGGCGGCGGACCGCCCGATCAAGGCGTGGTCGCGGCTATTCTCTGGTAAGACTCGATCGGACAGCAGGAGCGCCACAACGGTTGACACAAGCGAATGATGTGGGGCATGGTCCCTTTGCCACAGTGGCACTGCTTCGTATCTGACCGCATGATTTCCCAGCTCATTGGTGCCTCGGTTAAGGAATTGGGGCGAGCGCATAACTCGTGCTTCGGCCGCCTTCAGGGCCGCGGATCAAGATCCCGCGTTCGACGAGTGGGAGAATATCACGATGTGCGGTGTCCTGAGAGCACTTGGCGAGCTTCGCGTACTTCGATGTCGCTAGCTTGCCCTCGAAGCCGTCTAGCAGACGGTTGATCACCAGACGCTGACGATCATTGAGTTGCACACTCTGAATACGTTCCCAAAAGCGCGCCTTGGCAAGGACGACGCCTAGAGTGGTCTGAGCCCCATCGATTGCACGTCCCAGGCAGCCGAGGAACCAGTCCATCCATGGCGTAATGTCCATTGTTCCTTTCTGCGTGTCTTCCAGAATGTCGTAATAGGCATTGCGGTCCTGCCGGATCTGCGCCGACATGCTGTAGAAGCGCTGCGAACTGTTTTCCGAACGTGCCAGAGCCAAGTCGGCGATGGCGCGCACAATGCGGCCGTTACCGTCATCGAAGGGGTGGATGGTGACGAACCAAAGATGGGCCAGCCCTGCTTTCAGGACCGGATCAATGTCGGCGTTGGCATTGAACCATTCGAGGAATGACCCCATTTCAGCGTCGAGACGCTCTGCTTTCGGCGCTTCGAAATAGACCTGCTCCTTGCCAATCGGACCGGAAACGACCTGCATCGGTCCCGTGCTGTCGTCGCGCCAGGCCCCTGCCCTGATTTTGGTCATGCCACTATGCCCGGTTGGAAACAAGGACGCATGCCACGCGAATAGGCGGTCGGCCGTAAGTGGCTGGGCGTAATGGCGCGTCGCATCGAGCATCATTTCGACGACTCCTTCGACGTTGCGGTCCACCGGTTTCAGGGCGCCGATATCCATGCCTAGGCGCCGAGCTATGGAGGACCGGACCTGTTCGGCATCCAGTTTTTCCCCTTCAATCTCGCTGTTCTTGAGAACATCTGCCGTGAGAGTCTGAAGGACCGCTTCGCGCCGCAGGTTGAATCCAAGAGCCTCCATATGGCCGATGAGTCGGCCCTGCCGGTGACGAACAGATGCCAGAGGTTCGGCGAGCCGCTCCCTGTTCCAGTGAAACTTGGGCCAGTCCTGAAGTTCGTGGAGATACATTCTCCGCACCTCCTGCGGATATTATAGCCACAATCTCCGCCTACTGCAATCTTTCTCCGCATATTCTGCGGAGAATAGCGACTTTATTCTCCGCATCTAAGCCGGTATTGTGTTGTTTCGTGTAGTGTGTCCAGGAACATGACGGTGCACACACTCGCGGACCTGGCCTTCGCGCTCGGCCACAAAGTCGAAATTCGATCGCTGCCGCGGCCACGAAAGGACCACGTCGTGAGCCGGAAAGCCCTCAGAACGGCTCCCGCCACCGCAGACCCTCGAACCGCGCATAGTCCCGGTCCAAGGTGATCCATTCGCAGCCCGATTCGATGGCCAAAGCGGCAAACCAGGCGTCCGGAACCAAATTTCCCGATGCGCTGGCGCGCCGGCATAACCCGCAAAAGATTCCCCAGTGGCGCGGGCCGGGTTGGATCACCTGGCAGTGAGGTTGATCCACCAGCAGATTCGCGAAGGCCAGAGCTTCCGCCAGCGTAGCCGGCGGCGCAAAGATGCGCGGGTGCGTCACGATTCTCACAACCGCTCCGAGCACCTGCGGAGACATGCCATAGGCCATGTCGCCGCGAACTACGGATTCAAGCCATAGCCGGCATTTCTCGTGGCCGGGCGAATCCTGCCGGAACGCGTGAACCAGCACGTTCACATCCGGAAGAATCACTTCAGTCCTTCCAGGATGTCCAGCAGATCGGCGCTGTTGTTCAGGTCCACGCCGAACAGCAGCCCCTTCCCTCCCCTGAAGACGGGGATCGCCACTTTCGGCCTTCGCCGGTCCGGCTTCGCGTGGGCCAATTCCAGGCGCAGACCTTTCTCGATGAGCGCGGTGAGGGTTTCGCCGCGGCGTTGTGCCTCCCTGCGCGCCTGGTCCAGCAGGGCGTCATCGAGGCGGACAGTAGTCCTCATATGTCTAGACATATCAGAATGTATGTCTTTATGTCAACAGCCGGTTTCATGGCCCATTCCGTCCTCTATCTGCTATCGTGCTTTTAGATGCACACAATCCAGCGCGTACTCATCAGTGTTACAGACAAGACCGGCGCCGCCGAATTCGCCCGCGAGCTGAGCGGGATGGGAGCGGAGATCGTCTCCACCGGCGGAACCGCGCGCCTGCTCCGCGAGGCGGGTGTCACCGTCAAAGACGTGGCCGAGGTCACCGGCTTCCCCGAAATGCTCGACGGGCGCGTCAAAACCCTGCACCCGAAGATCGCGGGCGGGATTCTGGCCATCCGCTCCAATGCCGCGCATCGCCGCGCCATCGAAGAGCATGGCATCGCGCCCATCGATATGGTGGTGGTCAATCTCTACCGCTTCGAAGACGCCGCGGCGAAGGCGGACGCGCGGCTAGAGGATCTCATCGAGAACATCGATATCGGCGGGCCGACCATGATCCGGGCGGCGGCCAAGAACTACCAGGATGTCGCCGTAGTGGTGTCGCCGGCGGATTATGGGGCCGTCATCGAGGAGATGCGGAGGCTGGGCGGCGGCCTCGCGCTCGAGACCCGGTGGGGCCTCGCGAAGAAGGCCTTTCGCACCACGGCGGATTACGATGCGGCCATCGCCGCGCGCCTGGAGAAGGTGGATTCCGCCAACCCCCTGCCGCCCGATCTGAGCCTGCGCGCGCCCAAGCTCATGGACCTGCGATACGGCGAGAATCCGCACCAGGCGGCGGCGCTCTACGGGCGGCGCGGCCAGGGCATCGCGGGGGCGGAGCAGTTGCATGGCAAGGAACTCTCGTACAACAACCTGGTGGATCTGGAAGCGGCGTGGCAACTGGCGTGCGAGTTTTCGCAGCCGGCCGCGGTGGTTGTCAAGCACACCAATCCGTGCGGGTGCGCGGAGCAGGTCTCG
>JBAWDI010000340.1:0-10068 GCA_049590695.1 Bryobacteraceae bacterium | reverse complement strand
CGCAAGCCGCTGGCCGAAGAGGCGGCCGATCTGGCGCTGTCGGCGGCGCTGGAAGATCCGCGCTTCCGGCCGGCCGCCGCCGTCCCGGGCCCCATCGATATCGAAATCTCGGTCCTCACGCCGTTCCCCCGCATACGCGGCGTGGAGCAGTTCCGCCTGGGAGTTCATGGCGCCTACCTCAATCTGGACGGCCACGCCGGGCTCCTGCTGCCGCAGGTGGCCGCAAACCATGCGTGGACCACCGAGAGTTTCTGGCAGGCGGTCGCGCGCAAGAGCATGCTCGGGCCGCGCGCCTGGCGCGACCCCAAAGCGCGCCTGAGCGTGTTCGAGGCGCAGGTATTCAGCAGACCAGGTCTTCCCGGCCGATCTTGAAACGATCGAGGTTGCCCAGCACCGTGAGGGCGATCTGTCTGGTGTCGAAGAACGTCCGCGCGATCTCCCGGATATCGCCGGCGCTCACCGCTTCGATGCTCTCCAACAACTCGTCCATGCTGAAGAACCGGCCGAAATACATCTCCTGGCGCGCCAGGTTCGACATGCGGCTGCCGGTGGATTCCAGGCTCAGCACCAGGGAGCCTTTCAGATGGTCCTTGGCCCGGCGCAGCTCTTCTTCGCCCACCAACTCCTCCTTGAGCAGGCGAAATTCGCCGGTAACCGCGTGCACCACCTTGCGGGCCGATTCAATCGACGTTCCGGCATACACCGACAGGCAGCCGGTGTCGCGATAGGGGCTTAATTCGGAGAAGACCGCGTAGGCCAAGCCCTGGCGTTCGCGGATGTTCTGAAACAGCCGCGAACTCATGCCGCCGCCCAGCAGCGTGTTGAGCGCATAACAGGCAAAGCGCTGCTCGTGCCGCATGGGGTAGGAGGGCACACCCAGGCAAAGATGCACCTGCTCGAGCGCCTTCTTGTGGCGCAGCGCGATGCGCGCGTGCGTGTTGGGAACGCTGTCCGGCGGCGCCGCTGCAGCCGGCGCGAGCGAGTCGAACTGCCCCCGCACCAGCGCCACCAGGCGGTCGTGCCTGAGGTTGCCGGCGGCCGTCACGGTCAGGTTCGAAGGCGCGTAGACGGAGGCATAGTAAGCCTGAATCGCCGGGCGGCCGAAGCGCTTGACGGTCTCGCGCGTGCCCAGGATCGGCTTCCCCAGCGCATGGTCCTTCCAGAAGTTGGCGGAAAAGATCTCGTGGACCAGGTAGTCCGGGCTGTCGTTCTCCATCTTGATCTCTTCCAGGATGACGCCCTTTTCCTTCTCGATGTCCTCTTCGCGGAAGAGCGGGTGGAGCACCAAGTCCGCCAGAACGTCGAAGGCCAGCGGCAGGTGCTCGTCGAGCACCTTGGTGTTGAAGCTCACCAGCTCTTTGGCGGTGAACGCGTCCAGGTTGCCGCCGATGGAATCCACCGAGCGCGCGATCTGTTCGGCCGTGCGGTGCGTGGTGCCCTTGAACAGCATGTGCTCGATGAAGTGCGAGATGCCGTTCTCCTCCGGCGTTTCACGGCGCGAGCCGGCGCCCACCCACACCCCCACCGACACCGAGCGGACATGGGGCATGGTTTCCGTGATCACACGCATGCCGTTGGCAAGCGTGGCCGCCTCGACGTCCCGCACGGGATTCCTGGATGAAGACATGTTGGATGGAATTGGACTACCCGCTTCCCTTGTACCATGATAATTGAATGTCGCAACCGCTTGTGGGCATGGACCTTGCCGATCTGCGCGAGACTTTGGGCCCCGGCCAGCCGGAGTACCGCGCCAGGCAGATCTACGAGGCCATCTACCGCGGGCGAGCGTCCGGCCTGGAGCAGGTCTCCACGCTTCCGGCCGGCCTGCGCCAAGCCCTTGCCCAGCGGCATTCCATGGGGCTGCCCGCAATCGCGCGACGCTATGAATCCGCCGACGGCACGCGGCGCTACCTGCTCGGTCTCGAAGACGGCCGCACCGTGGAAACCGTCCTCATGCCGGAGGGGCGGCGCGATACCATCTGCATCTCGAGCCAGGTGGGCTGCGCGGTGGATTGCAAGTTCTGCATGACGGCGCTGCTGGGCCTGGAGCGCAACCTGACGGCCGGGGAGATCGTCGGCCAAGTGCTGGTGGCGGCGCGGGAAAAACAGGCTGCCCGGCTCAACATCGTGATGATGGGCCAGGGCGAGCCGCTGCTCAACCTCGAGAACGTCGTCAAGGCCACGCGCCTTCTGCTGGACCCCGCCGGTTTTGGATTGTCGCCGCGCCGGATCACGGTTTCCACCGCCGGAATCACTCCGCGCATCGCCGAGTTGGGGCGGGAGCCGGTGCGCCCCAAGCTGGCCGTTTCCCTCAATGCCTCCACCGAGGAGATGCGGCGGGAACTGATGCCCATCACCCGCAAGTACCACCTGAAGGAATTGATGGAGGCGTGCCGGGCCTATCCGTTGCGCCTCTGGGAGAAGCTGACCTTCGAATACGTGCTGCTGAAAGACGTGAACGACACCGATGCCGACGCGCGCCGCGTGGTGAAGCTCCTGGCCAACCTGAACGCGAAACTGAACCTGATTGCGCTCAACCCGGGCCCGGAGATTCCCTACCAGGCGCCCAGCCCGGAGCGCGTCTCGAGCTTCCAGCAGATTGTGCGCCGCTCGCTCGCCTGCTTCATTCGCAAGCCGCGCGGCCTGGACATCTACGCGGCCTGCGGGCAGCTCAGATCTTCTGCACCCGCCGCAGGGTGTACAACTCCGGCTTCATGTTGTCATGCTCCAGGCGCTTCCAATCGTCGCTGACGTGGATCAGCTTGCCGCTGATGTGGTTGGAGCGCTCCGAAGCCAGGAAGAGCGCCAGTTGAATCTGCTTCTCCGGAGCCACGCCGCCGGTGATGCGCACCTGCTCGGCTTCTTCGATTTCCCGGCGCCCGGCCCGCTCCTCGCCGGCGTGCAGGATCTCATCGGTCATGTGCGTGTAGGCGAAGCCGGGCGAGATGGAGTTCACCTGCACGTTGTGGTCGCGCACCTCGTCGGCGAGGCATTCGGCGAACCGCGCGACGGCCGCCTTGGATGCCGCGTACGCGCCGAAATTGGCGCGCGAATGGCTCGACCCGCCGCCCACGATCAGGATGATTTTGCCGGAGCGCTTCTCGATCATGGGGGGCAGCGCCGCGCGGCATGAATTCACCGCGCCGATCAGGTTGACCTCGATGGTTTCATTCCACACCTTGGGCCGGGTGGAGAGAAGCGGCCCGATGGGCCCTTGAACGCCCGCCGCGGCCACCAGCACATCGAGCGTACCGAACTCGGCCCGCATGCGCTCCACCGCGGCCGTCATCTGCTCCAGGTCGCGCACATCGGCGCGGAGGCGCAGGGCATGGCCTCCAGCCTGCTCGATTTCCATTTTGGCGAGGTCCAGCTCGGCCTGGCTGCGCGCCAGTAATCCCACGCGCGCCCCCGCCTGGGCAAAGCCCATGGCCAATCGCTTTCCAACGCCCCGGCTGGCGCCGGTGATCAGGACGCTCTTGTCTCGGATAGTGGTCAAAGGTTCGCTCTCAGGCTCACACTGCGATTGTAATCCGCTTTGGCCGCGCGCGACGTCCGCTCCCCCAGCCGCGTGCAGAATACACCACCACGAGTGCAGCTTTTGCTCCGCCAGCCCACTCGTCAAACCCGCATCCCGCCTGCGTCGCCGCTTTCACCTGAATGGTATCGCGCGTGCTCTTACACTGGAAATGAGGAAATATTCGACCACTCGAATTACGGGAGCGGTCTTGACCACGCTCCTGTTCGCGTTCTCCGCCTTCGCGCGCGACCACAGCGCCATGAACGGCACCTGGACGCTGGTACCCGCCAAAAGCGATTTTGCCGGCCAGCCCGTGGTTCAAACCGGCACCGTGACCATCGCAGCTCGGGATGGCATCATCATCGTCACTCGCAATTTCCGGTATGAAGGCGCCACCGACACCTACTTCTACCGCGACATCACCGACGCTGAGAACAATGCCACCATTCACACCGGCAAAAACCTCAAGAGCAAGACCAGGTGGGATCGCGACGTCCTGAAGGTGACCACCACCGAATCCGGCGCGGTCACTGTCGAAAGCTACTCCCTGGCCCCGGATGGCACGATGATGGCCAGCGTCGTAAGGCCCGGCCGCAAGCCGTTCACCCTCGTCTTCCAGCGCCAATAGAGCGGATTCGCCTCACACCCTGCGCCGAAGCCGGTCGATCTCACGGCGGTCGCGTTTCGATGGCCTGCCTTCCCGCAAAGCTTCGAAATGCGGCATCGCCCGGCGCTCTTCGTCCAATTTCAGCCGCAACTGCCGGCTCGCCTCCGTCTCGCGGTAGAGCGTCCGCGCCACCGCCGCCGGGCCGCGCATCGCGCTGAGGGCCAAGACTTCCACCTCGAAGTCGCCGCCCTCGTTCTTCACCAGCAACTGGTCGCCGGCCCGGACCTCGCGCGCCGCTTTGGCTCGGTGTCCGTTGCACTCAATCCTGCCGATGTCGCAGGCCCGCCGGGCGAGCGTGCGCGTCTTGAAGAATCGGGCGGCCCACAGCCACTTGTCCATTCTCACGCCGGCCATAATCTCCGCCACGGATCTACAATAACCTTGATGAAGAATTTGCCTCTGTCGAAAGTCTACCAGTTGCTGGAACCGGGTCCGGTCGTTCTGCTGACGACCGCCCACAAAGGACGCGCCAACGTCATGACGATGTCCTGGCATATGATGGTCGAGTTCGAGCCGCCGTTGGTGGCCTGCGTCGTCAGCGACGCGAATTACAGCTTTGCCGCGCTGCGGGCCACTAAAGAGTGCGTGATCGCCATTCCGGCGCTGGAACTGGCGCCCACGGTGGCGGCGGTCGGCAACTGCTCCGGCCGGGACGTGCGGAAGTTCGAGAAATTCGGCCTTACCCAGGCGCCAGCCGAGCGCGTGGCGCCGCCTCTGGTGGTGGAGTGCTTTGCCAATCTCGAATGCAAGGTGGCCGACACCCGTCTCGTCGACAAGTACAACCTCTTCGTTCTTGAGGTGCTCAAGGCCTGGATCGATGCGGCGCAAAAGAATCCGAAAACCATCCACCATCGTGGAGACGGCAGGTTCGCCGTGGATGGCGAGACGATCAAGCTGAAGTCGAAAATGCCGTGATCCTACGCCGGCTTCACCAGGTTGCCGAGCCATTCCAACTGGTAATCGGAAGACTGGTGCAGCTTGAAGGTCTTCTTCACCGCCTCGGGCTTCTCGCCGCGAATATCGATCTTCGATAAGTCGTATTGACCCACACCCAACTCCGACGCGTACTGCATGTAGCCCACGGCGTACGACGGAATCCCCATGATCTCCACGGCCACCCGGTCCGCCGCCAGGAAGTCCGGCGAGGCGAACGCAACTTGCATGGCTATAGGAGTCCCGGCGACCGGGCCGTTCCCCTCCATGCCCTCGAACCCGTCGACCACCGCAACGCCCCAGGAAGGCCGTATATGCTTGGCCACGATGGCCAGGTTGTAGTTCATCGCATGGGCATTGAACTTGCCGATGGTGCCCGCATGCATCAAGATCTTGTCGCTCCACCTCTTCGTCTCAGTGGGGGGATTGTGAATCGGGGATCCCATCACCATGTTCTTCACCGAACCGGTAGCTACGACGGAATCGTGGGTCTTCAGCATGGCCGCGGAAATGATGTATGCGTCGGGGTCCTGCAGCCGCGTGGCCAGCCTCACCGGAATGGGACGGATGTTGGCGTCCACAATCGGGAAGACCTCGTACTTCGCCTCCCGATTGAGGTCCACCAGTTTGATGTTCAGACGCTTGTATTCGGGGATGACGTCCGCATACTTGTAGTGGTCGAAGCCCACCAGGGTGTCGCCGCTGCTCGCTTCCGCGATCACCACCGGCCCCTTGAACCGTGGCGCCACATAGTCGAGGATGCCGCGGAGTGCATCCACATGGGTGGCCGCGAGCTGTTTATCGGTGTTGACGTTGTTTACCTTGATGAGCACATACTTTTTCCGAGCCATGGCGGGCCGGACTTCGCGGTCCACCCCCACCAGCGCGTCGAGCACGTTCTTGCGGCGGCTATCGCCCTTCACCAGGCTGACTGGCGCGCGGTCCGCGTACGGAAAAATGGGCGTCGCGGGCACGGCGGGGGGATACTGCTGCTGAGCATTCAGGCGGAATTCACCCGCGGCCCCAACCAGCGCGCCGGCGCCCGCCAGGTGGAAAAAGTTCCTGCGCGAAAAGTCCTTCACTTCTTGCTCTCCTGTTACACGATCTTATCACCAAGCCGCCCCCGACCCCCGGCCCCCGGCGGGTGTGCAACATGGAAGCGGCAAGCACGCAGTTCTTTGTGGTCTGGGCAGGCTAAAGCATGCCCCACCATGGTGGGGCATGCTTTAGCTTGCCATTCATTCCCTACCGCAATGTCCATGCCAGCATCTTCAAATTGCCGGCCAGGCCGGCGTTGATGCCTAACGCGGCGGAAGGCTCAAACCCGCAGTGCACCATGCAATGCTCGCAGCGGGGATCGTTGCCGTGGCCGTAACTCTCCCAGGGGGTCTCGGTCATCAGCTCGGCGAAGGTCTTGTAGTGCCCGTCCGTGATCAGGTAGCACGGACCTTTCCAGCCCTTCACGTTGTAGGTCGGGTTGCCCCAGGCGGTGCAGGGCAGCTCGCGCGCGCCCTTCAGGAATTCCAGGTACGTGGGCGTCTGGTGCACCGGGTACTTTCTGGCGAGGCGCTCGAAGTCCTTGAACTTCTCGTGGATGTCGTCGCGGGTCAGGAAGATTTCGCGGTCGTCCACGGCGGAGTAGCCGTACCCTGGAGCAATCTGGTGGCCGTCCACGTGGAACTGGCGGAGATACTCGAACAGCTCCTCGATCTCCCGCATGTCCGTCTCTTTGTAGACGGTGGTGTTGGTGCACACCTGGAAGCCCGCGGCCTTGGCGGCCTTGAGGCCCTCGATGGCTTCCCTGAATACGCCTTCGCGCTCCACGCACAAGTCGTGGGTCTTTTCCATCCCGTCCAGGTGCACGTTGAAATAGAAGCGCCAGTCCGGCCGGAATTCCTTCAGACGCTTCTTGATGTACATGCCGTTGGTGCAGAGATAGATGTACCGGTCGCGCTTCAGGATGCCGGCCGCCAGCTCGCCGATTTGAGGATACATCAGGGGCTCGCCGCCGCAGATCGAGACCACCGGCGCGCCGCACTCGTCCACGGCCAGCAGGCACTCATCGAGCGGCACGCGCTCCGTAATGCTCGATTCGTACTCGCGAATGCGCCCGCAGCCCGTGCACGTCAGGTTGCAGGCGTGCAGCGGCTCGAGCATCAGCACGATGGGGAAACGCTTGCCGATCATGGGATGCGGCTGGTGCTTCTCCCCGCTCTTGGGCGGCAGAATACGGAACGGGTTGGACGCTGACGCAGTTTCCGGCGCGGCGTTCTTCTGCCACTCCGGACGGGGCCGCATCTTGTTCCTGAAAATGTATCCGGCCAGGCCGGCGGTCATGGCGATTGGAAACTTCATAAGCTATCCATTCGAGTTCGCCCGGGCCTTCACGAACGAAGACAACGCGAGCAGCGGGAAATAGTCTTTATACAAGTGATAGTTCAAGTAGAACACTTTCGGGAACCCCGTCCCGGTGGCCAGCTCCTCCCGCCAGCTTCCATCCGGGCGCTGGGTTCTCAGCAAGTACTCGATGCCATGCTCGACGCTCGAGCTTGCGGCGTCGCCTCCGGCGATCAGGCCGAGGATGGCCCACGCGCTCTGCGAAGGCGTGCTCGGCCCGGGCGTGTAGACGCCGTGATCGTAGCTGGCGCAGCTTTCGCCCCAACCGCCATCCGCGTTCTGGATGGAACGCAGCCACTCTCCGGCGCGCAGGACGTGGGCTTCGCGGTCGCTCTCCGCCGAGGCCGCCAGGCCGCGCAGCGCGAAGCAAGTGCCATAGATGTACGCCACGCCCCAACGGCCGTACCAGCTTCCATCGGCCTGCTGGTTCTTGATGAGCCATTCGACGCCGCGCCGCACCGCGCGGTGACCGCAGCCCACGCCGTTCGCCGCCAGCGCTTCCAGGGCGCGCCCGGTGATATCCGGGCAGGTGGGATCGAGCATGGCGTTGGTATCGGCGAAGGGTACGTTGTTCAGGAACTTCCAGTTGTTGTCGGCGTCGAAAGCCGCCCATCCGCCATCGCGCGATTGCATGGCCAGCAGCCAGTCGATCGCCCGCCGGTGGCAGGCCTTCTGCGCCGCGGCATCGGAGCCAAGCGCCTGGCTGAGCGCCAGCATCACCATGGCGGTGTCGTCGATATCCGGATAGTGCTCGTTGCGGTAAAAGAAGCCCCATCCGGAAGGCTCGGTGTGGGGCCGCTTGACGGACCAATCGCTCTTGCGCCGGACCTCTTCCGCCAGCAGCCAATCGGCCGCCCGCCGGATGGCCGGGTTGGACACGTCGCTTTGCGCCAGCGCGTAGGCGGCGATGGCGGTGTCCCAAACCGGCGAGAAGCACGGCTGGAAGAAAAAGCGTTCGCCATCGTCCACCATGAGGCGGTCGAAGTGGCGCAGCGCCTCGACCCGCAAGGGGTCGTCCGGGGCATAGCCCAGCACATCCAGCGCCATCACCGAATACATCATGGGCGGATAGATGGCGCCCAGTCCGTCGGAACCGTGCATGCGCTCGATCATCCACACCTTGGCTCTCTCGACGGCCTTCCGGCGGATGCTCTTCGACCCGCTGCGCTCCCACCACTTCACCAGCCGGTCCACGGTCAGGAAGACGTTGTGCCAGGTGAGCCAGCGGGGGTCTTTGTGGAATGCGGGGCTCACGCCCGGAAGCCAGATCTCATCCAGGTTGAAGCCCGGCGGAACCGGACGGCGCGGGTTGGCGGCATGGACGATGGCCAGCGACACTACGATGGCGCGGGTCCAGGCCGACATCTGATACAGGAAATGGAACGGCAGCAGCACCACTTCCGGCGGAATGCTGGGGCAGTACTGCCGCGGGTAGAGGTCGAAGAGGCTGAGGTTGACCTTGACGTAGCTGTTGGCCGCCTGAATGCCGCCCAGCTCGAGGATGCGCTGGCGCAGCCGGGCCATGCGCGCGTCCTCCACCGGCACTCCGGCCAGCTTCAGCGCCACATAGGCCTTGACG
This sequence comes from Bryobacteraceae bacterium, assembly GCA_049590695.1. Lineage (GTDB taxonomy): Bacteria > Acidobacteriota > Terriglobia > Bryobacterales > Bryobacteraceae > Fen-178. Next base: position 975 of record JBAWDI010000340.1, on the reverse strand, counting down.
GACGCGCTCACCTCCGAAGGCCCCTGGACATAAATGTTGAAGCCGCCGTCGGGGAGTTGCCGGCCGAGGATCGAGCGCGCCGCTTTATCGATGAGCGGCCGGGGCGCCGGCTCCCACCGGCCGTCTTTGGGCGGATGGAGCCACAACTGGAAGAGGATGAAATCGGATTCCAGCGTGGTGTCGGCGGTCAGCTCGGCGCACCAGTGCCCATCGCCCGCCTGAAGGCCCGCCAGGTGCGCGGCGGCGCGGCGCATGGCCTCGCCGGCGGCGGTTTCCAAGGTCTTCTCGACTTGTGGCGGCGCGCTCATCGGAGCGGCACCGTCAGTTCCGCGGGCAGTGAGAACCGCACGTCTTCGTCCACCAGCTCGATCTCCTCCAGTTGGCGGAAGCCATGCCCGCGCAGAAACTCGATCAGCTCCCGAACCAGGTGCTCCGGCGCCGAAGCTCCCGCCGTCACCCCTACATCCTTCACACCATCGAGCCAGGCCGTGTCGACGTCGGAGCAATCGTTCACCAGGTGCGAGCGCACTCCGAAATTGTCGCCGACCTCCACCAGCCGCTTGGAGTTCGAGCTATTTTCCGAGCCGACCACCAGCAGCAGGTCGATGGCCTCGGAAATCGCCTTCACCGCCATCTGGCGGTTCTCCGTGGCGTAACAGATGTCCTGCGCGGGCGGCCCTTCGAGGTGCGGAAACCGCTCCTTCAAGCGGCCGATCAGGTCGCGCGTTTCGTCCAGGCTGAGGGTGGTCTGGGTGAGGTATCGCACGCGGGTCGAGTCCGGAAGCTCCAGCCGGTCGACATCTTCCAGGGTTTCCACCAGGTGGCTGCGTTCCGGCACTTCGCCCAGGGTGCCGATCAACTCATCGTGGTCCTTGGGCCCGATGAGCACGATGCTGTAGCCGTCGCGCGCGAACCGCACCGCCTCCAGGTGCACCTTGGTGACCAGCGGGCAGGTGGCATCGATCACATCCAGCC
>JBAWDI010000339.1:0-6029 GCA_049590695.1 Bryobacteraceae bacterium | reverse complement strand
GGGCACACCAGAGTGACACAGAACAAAGTTTGAAGTTTCATCATGAGATCCTCGCGGCGGGCTTACTTGAACTTGTCTCTGAGCGCCGTCAGCTTGATCCAGGCCGCGTCCCACGCCTTTTTGTCGGCTGCCGGCGCATCCGGCCGCGCTCCGGACTGCATGAACCCGTGGGCGGCGCCTTGGTAGGTCACCGTCTCGTAGAATTTGCCGGCCGCTTTCATCTGTTCCCGGGTGGCTGGAATGGTGGCGTCGACGTTGGTATCCAACCCCGCGTAGAAACCGTAGACGGGAGCTTGAATATTGGGGATGGCCTCCGGCTCCGGGCAGATGCCGTAAAAGACGAATGCCGCCGACAGATCGCGGCGGGTGGTGGCGAAGCGGAACGCCTGATCGCCGCCCCAGGAGAAGCCCACCACGCAAACCTACCCAATGGAAGCGGGGAGCTTGCTGGCATAGTCTGCCAGCGCGTTGAGATCCGCGGCGACCTGGGCGGGTGGCAGCCGGCGGGCCGGGCCCACCTTCTTTCCCCCGGATTCGATCGGCTGGCGTTCTTCGGCGGACCGGCCGGAGAGCATGTCGGGAGCGATGGCCACATAGCCCGCCTCCGCGAAACGATCGGCCACGTTTTCCACCCAGGGGGCCATGGCTACAACGTCGTGGATGACGATGATCGCGGGCGCCTTATCCGGCGACTGCGGGTACGCGACAAACGATTCGACGCTCCGGGCGCCGTACTTGACAGAGACCCACTCGTGGCGGCGCGGCGATTTGTCGACCGCCTGGCGAGCCCAATCCTGGGCACGGAGAGAGGGCACGGCACTGCCGGCGGCGATGGCCAGGGTGGCGCCTTCCAAGAATCGCCTTCTTGAGACTGTCGGCATAGCGGATGCGCTCCTGATCCGATATTCTCGAACGGTTGGTGCGGCGAGCGCAAGAGAAAAGTAGTTTCGGGCCTGCAAAGAGAACAGAGGGCAAGCTAAAGCATGCCCTACCGAGACCCGCAGCATTTCTTGAACTTCAGGCCGCTGCCACACGGGCAGGGATCGTTGCGGCCTACCGCGGGGCGGGGCACGGGTGGCTGATCGTGGGACGCGATTCGCTCGATCGGGGCGCGGCTGTGCAGGAAGAAGCGCTTCAACCCGGCGCACAGGTAGTTGAGACCCGGCTCGCCCGCGGGCGTCCGGATGAAACGGTACTTGGGACATCCGCCATGGCACATGGCCAGCACTTCGCAGTCGCGGCAGTAACGCGGAAGGGCGTCGCGCTTGGCCTCGCCGAAAGCCCGTTGCGCGGGGCTATCCAGCAGCTCGCCGAGAGGCGTCTCGCGGATGTTGCCCCAGCGGTGTTCGCGGTCGACGAAGTGATCGCACGGGAAAAAGTCGCCATTGTATTCCACCACCGGGATCTGGCCGCAGGTTTCGCGGAAGACGCACAACGAGTGCTCCATGCCGAGGGCCGGCCGGGCCGCCTCCTCGAAAGTTTGCACCGCCATCCGGTCCGTGTCCCGCGCGATCCATTCATCGAAGATCTTGCACAGAAAGGCGCCGTAGGCCTCCGCGGACGGGGTATATGGGCCGACCCCGGACGGGGCCTCCGGCGCGTGCTCCACGGCCGGAAGAAAGCCCAGGTACCGGCAGCCGATTTCCCGGAAGAACCGATAGACGGTGAGCGGATACCCGACGTTCAGGTTGTGCACTACGCACACGATGTCGGTGGGGACCTCGTGCTGGCGCAGCAGGTGGTATCCGCACATGGCCTGCTGGTGAGTCGGTTGGCCGCCCCTGGTGACGCGGTAGGCGTCGTGCAACTCGGCCGGGCCGTCGAGACTGAGACCGGCCTTGAACCCCTCCGCGGCCAGAAAGCGGCACCATTCTTCGTCCAGCAGGACGCCATTGGTCTGGATGCCGTTGCGTATGCGCCAGCCGGCGGGCCGGTGCTTGCGCTGCAGCTCGACGGCCTGGCGGAAGAAATCCACGCCCAAGGTGGTGGGCTCGCCTCCATGCCACGAGAAGTCGATCTCCGGCCCGGGTGCGGCCGCGATGTGCTGGGCGATGTATTCTTCCAGCAGGGGTTCGGGCATACGGAGCGCGCCGGTATCCGGATAGAGGCTGCGCTTGTCGCGGTAGTAGCAGTATTGGCAATCGAGATTGCAGACGGCGCCGGCCGGCTTGACGAAGATCTGGAACTCCCGGGACGCCTTTCCCACGACTCCTCCGCGTTACAGAGGCGGCTCCATCGGCAGCACCAGCGGCGGTTCCAACAGGAAGTCGAGCTGGGACATTTCCGCGGCGGCCTGGCGCACGGATTCCTCGGTGGTGGGTTCGAGCGTGATGACGAAGGGCAGATCCAGCTTGTTCTCGTGCGGCAGTTGGAGCACGGCCTCGATGCCGATGTGTTTCGCGGCGAGAATGCCCGACAGCGCCGCGATGATGCCGGGTTGGTCGCGGACACGGAACCGCACGTAGTAGGAACGGGTCTGGAGCGTCACGGGGATGGGCTTGTACTGGCCCAGGCGCTGATGCGCGAAGGGCGAGACGCGCGTGGGGCTGCCGCTCAGAATCTCGCGGGCCACGCGCATCAGGTCGCTCACCACGGCCACGCCGGTGGGTCTGGGACCGGCGCCGCGGCCGTAGTAGAACGTGTCCTCGCCGTAGGTCCCCTGCACCCAGATGGCGTTGTAGGAGCTGCGCACGCTGGCCAGAATGGCGGTTTGGGGAATCAGTGCCGGGCGCACCGAGAGGATCAACCCCTCGGGTGTCTGGCGCGCCGCGCACAGCAATCGAATGGTGTGGCCGAGGCGGTGGGCGTACTGGAAATCCATGGGCGAGAGGCGGCGAATGCCCTCGGTGAAAATGTCACTCGGCGTGATGATCTCGCCGAAGGCCAGGGCGGAGAGAATGGCCAGCTTGGAGCGCGCGTCGAAGCCATCGATATCGTTGCTGGGATTGGCCTCGGCGAATCCCAGCCGCTGCGCCTCGGCGAGCACGGTTGGGAGCGGCGAGCCGTGCTGTTCCATCTCGGTGAGGATGTAGTTGCTGGTGCCGTTGAGGATGCCGTAGAGCGCCACCACGCGGTCGCCGGAGATGCCTTCCCGCAGGACGGCGTGGATGGGAATGCCGCCCGCCACGCTGGCCTCCATGGCGACGTTGGTGCCGGCTTGGATGGCGCGCTCCCAGATTTCAGGGCCGCGCAACGCCATCAATTCCTTATTGGCGGTGACGACCGACTTCTTCGCGGCGATGGCGGCGTAGATGACCTCGGCGGCGACGGTGGTGCCGCCGACGAGTTCGACCACGATATCCAGGCCGGGATGTTCGATCAACCGCCGCCAGTCGTTGGTCTTGAACACCGGTCCCAGCGATTCGGGAACCTGCTTGGAATCGATCAACAGGTCGCAGACGGCCCCGACCCGCAGATGAAACCCGAGTTTGAGAGCGATCTGATCGGCGTTTTCCGCCAGAATTCTGAGCGTGCCCGAACCGATGTTGCCGAGGCCCACTATCCCTACGTTCACGTCGCGCATAGACTCGCATCATAACATCCCGTCGTAGCGCCGGCGGCGTCGCGCCCGGTGCTACGGGCGGTGTATAATCCTTACTCAGCCAGGAGCCGAAAATATGAAGAACGAGAAGGATTTCCCGACCCGGCGTAGCTTGCTGGAACAGGCGGTCGGGGCGGTTGGCATAGTGTCGGTTTTGGCGCAGGCGCAGGGCGGGCGCGGCGGTCCCCGCGTCAGGGAATCCTCCGACTTCGGCTGGAAGTTCTTCCAGGGGGATGAGGCCGGTGCGCAGCAGCCGGGTTTTGTGGACGGGAGCTGGAAAGACGTGGACCTGCCGCATGATTTCAGCATCGGCGGCCCCGTCAGCGAGAATGCGCCGGCCAGGGGGCAAGGCGGCTATTTGCCCACCGGTATCGGCTGGTACCGGAAACACTTCACCATTCCCGAATCTTACAGCGGCAGAAAGGTATCCATCGAGTTCGACGGCGTCTATCAACTCAGTGAAGTGTGGATCAACGGCCAGTACCTGGGCAAGCGGCCGTACGGGTACATTGGCTTCTACTACGATCTGACTCCCCACCTGAAGTACGGCGGCGATAACGTGATTGCAGTCAAGGCAGACAACTCACACCAACCCAACTGCCGCTGGTACTCGGGCTCCGGGATCTACAGGCACACCTGGCTACTGGTTACAAATCAGGTGCACGTGGCTCACTGGGGCACGTTTGTCACCACGCCCCAGGTGGACATGGATGCGGCCATTGTCCAGGTCAAGACCAGGGTACAGAATGAAAGCCAGAGCGCCGCCGCGTGCCGGGTGACCAGCACCATACTGGACCGGGATGGGAACCCGGCCGAAGGCGCGCAGGTAAGTGAGAGTAAGAGCATCGCAGCCAACGGGGAGTACGAGTTTGTGCAGCGGATACGGGTGACACAGCCGAACTTATGGTCCCTTGACAATCCCTATCTCTACAAGGTGCGCACCTCGGTGATGGATCAGGGCTCCGACTCATACGACACAGTGTTTGGGATTCGACGGATTGACTTCGATATGGACCGGGGATTCCTGCTGAACGGCAAGCAAGTGAGACTGAATGGCGTCTGCCTGCATCACGACGGCGGTTCGGTGGGAGCCGCCGTGCCGGAACGGGTTTGGGAACGGCGCCTGGAGACCCTGAAAGCCATGGGCTGCAACTCCATTCGGACGGCTCACAATCCTCACGCGCCGGAGTTCATCGACCTGTGCGACAAGCTGGGCTTCATGGTGATGAATGAGGTCTTCGACGAGTGGAAGCAGAACAAGACCGCCAACGGATACGGCCCATACTTCGACGAATGGTCGGAGCGGGATGTGACCGACTTCGTCCACCGCGACCGGAACCACCCTTCCGTCCTGCTGTGGAGCGCGGGCAACGAAATCGGCGAGCAGGTCGCCACGAACGGCGTGGAGATGCTCGAGAGGCTGGTCGAGATCTTTCACCGGGAAGATCCAACCCGGCCGGTCACCATGGGATGCGACAGGATCGCCGCGAATCTGACCGGACGTGAAGTTGGCACGCCGCCGGAGTTCCTCGCGCTCCTGGACGTGGTTGGCTATAACTACTCGGACCGCCGGCGCGAACGGGCGGAGAAATACTACAGCGACGACCGGCACGCGTTCCCCAAGCGAAAGTTCATCGGCACGGAGAACGGGTCCTTGGGCGGCGTCAGGGGCGACTACTCCGAGCTTGTCCCGGCGAGCGCTGGGGCGGCCTCGCGGAGGCGCAACAATCGGGGGACCGACTTCGAGCAGTTGTGGAGGTTCAGGCGGATCTACGACTACGTATCCGGCGACCATATGTGGACCGGCATCGATCACTTAGGTGAGGCCCAGTGGCCTTCGAAGGGCTCGGGAGCGGGAGTGCTGGATACCTGCGGCTTCGAGAAGGACGGTTACTATTTCTGTCAGAGTCAGTGGACTGATAAGCCGATGATCCACGTGTTCCCACACTGGAACTGGAAAGGCAAGGAGGGAGAAGTCATACAGGTGCTCTGTTACACCAACTGCGACTCAGTGGAGCTGTTTGTGAACGGCAAATCCTTCGGGGTTGAGAGCTATTGGTTCCCGCGCGTGGGGTATTGGCCGCGCCAGGAGGGCGGGGGGCGGAGCACGGTCCCGCGCACCACGTCGGATCTGCACCTGACATGGACCGTGCCCTACCAACCGGGCACGCTGAAAGCCGTGGGCACCAAGGACGGGAAGGTGGTTGCCACCTATGAGGTAACGACCACGGGAGAACCGGCGGCGATTGAACTCTCCGCCGACAGGGACGCCATAGCGGCCGACCGCCGGGACGTCGCTCATGTCACGGTGAAGATACTCGACGCGCAGGGCAGGGTAGTGCCGGTCGCGGACAATGAGGTCGCCTTCGAGATTCAAGGCGAGGGCCGGATCATCGGGCTGGACAACGGGTATCTTGCCAGCCCGGAGGAGTTCAAGGGCAGCCGCAGGAAGGCGTTCAACGGGCTGTGCCTGGCCATCGTGCAATCG
>JBAWDI010000338.1:0-6718 GCA_049590695.1 Bryobacteraceae bacterium | reverse complement strand
GGCCCCCGCCGCGCCCACCACAAACGCCACCCCCGCCACCGCCAGCGGCAGCCGCAAATAAGCGAACGCCCGCATAGTCAGGTCCGTCATGTGGCCCAGCGACAGCGTATAGACCTCCGGGTTCTGGCTCAGCGCCCCCGCAATATCGCCGGGTGTGGCGAGGCCGCGAACCATCCACAGGATGCCCGCGATGGCCGCCGCCGCCAGCGTGGCTACCACCGCAATCGCCCTGGTGCCGTACCGCAACCACGGGTCCTGGCCGGCGATCGCCGATCCCAGCAGAAGCGCCAGCGCCGGATAGCACGGCATGGAGTAATACTCCTGCGTGGTGGAAAACGTGAAGAATACCAGAATGAATCCGCTCCAGCACAAAGCCATCAGCAGCACCCGCGACGCCCGGTCCGGCTGACGGTAACTCAGTCTCAGGGCCGCCGGGAAATACACGCTCCAGGGGAACAGCCACAGCAGGTGGAACAGCCAGAACCAGGCCCGCGGCACGGTGTTGTAATCCCGCGGATAGCGCAAATTCAGAAACCTCAAAACGTGCTCATTGATGAAGTAGAACCAGAAGAACCCATGGTAGGAGCCCCTCTCGCTGTGCATGGTGAAATCGAAATACGGAGGGTTGCGCAGGGTGGCCAGCACGTGCCAGGGCGCGGCAATCGCCAGGAACAGCAGGATGCCGGAGAACGGCCGCAGCCGCGCCCAGGTCCGGCGCAGGAACAACTGCCTGGTGAAGCCAAGGTAGAGGAGGCCGGCTGCCACTGGGAAGCACGCCGCGATCAGCCCCTTCAGCAGCAGCCCGGTTCCCATCGAGCCCCACATGAGCATGGCCCAGCGCGCCCGATGCGGCTCGTCTTCCTCGATGGCGCGCATGAGGCTCCACAGCGCCAGGGTGATGGCCAGCGTGAGAACCACATCCGGGATCAGGATGCGGGTGAAGAGGAACAGCCCCACGCTGGTGGCCAGTAGGATGCCCGAGCACAAGCCCGTGCGGCGCCGGAGCCCAGGCGGTGCGCCCCACGCGGCGAAGCGCGCCGTGACCCAGCACAGCAGCACCGTGGAGAGCGCAATGGGAATCCGCGCCGCCCAATCATGCACGCCGAAGATCAGGAACGACACCGCGATCATCCAGTATTTCAGGGGAGACTTTTCCAGGTAGGCGACGCCATCCAGGCGCGCCGTCACCCAGTCGCCGGATTCGAGCATGTTGTGGGCGATCTGCGCTTGCACCGAATCGACGTCGTCCATGAGGGATGGCGGACTCACGATGCACCCCACGAAAATCAGGGCCGCCACCACGGCGACAATGATCTGATAGCGAACACTCGAATCAATGGAAACCGGCATGGATTCGTCTCTCCACATGATCGCCTATCGGAGGGCGGATGTGGCGCTGCGGCGGCCAATTTACAGGTCTCCGGGTGAGAGACCAGTTTTCTTGGCCAAAACCCTCATCGCCGCCGGCCCGAGAGTGACCCGGTCGTGGTAGGCAAATAGGATATCCGGCCAGCCATCGCGCGCGAGAATCCGATGCGACGTTCCCTGTTGTCGCTTGATCGTCCAGCCGATCCGCAACAGAGCGGCCAGCGCCTGCTTCGCCTTCACGGAAGGCCACTTTCGCGATGGTTGCTCAGGCCGCAATGAAAGAGACGCTCATCGGTCCCGGCACGGCCTCACCGTGCTCCAGGCGGTCAGCCAGCAGCCGCAGCGCCAAGGCTTCGACGGCGGCCGTGGCGCCTTTCTTGGTCCGGCCATATGCCGTGACGCCGGGAAGGGCGGGGATATCGGCAAGCCAGCGGCCGTCCTCCTCGCGGCAGTACTCGATGGCAAGGGAAAAACCCTCTGACCCCGGGGCCTTTGACATGACTCCATCATGCCACCAAACCGGCCCTAGAGGGAATCCACGCACTGCACCCCACGAAAATCGGGGCCGCCACCAGCGCGACGACGATGTGATAGCCCCGATCAGCGGAAACGGGCATGCATGCGCCTCTCCACATGATCGCGTATCGGAGGGTGGATTGCGTAGCCTCGTTTAACAGCGCTTTTGCACACCTCTTCGAGCATGAGAAACTTAGACAGGCCTCGTTGTCTCTATGCGAAATGAGAAACGCGTAATCGGCTGCTTCAAAGGACTGGCAACCGGTGATGCCATTGGCAAGCAAACGGAGGCGTTGGCCCGGGCCGATGTTCAGAAGTGGTATCCCCGAGGGATAACCGGATTCCACGGCCGGCCAGGAGATGTCATCCCTCGTTACGCCGGTAAGCGGTATGAATGGCGCATCGGAGAAACCACGGATGATACGGAACAAACCATGGCGGTGGCGCGGGCAGTCCTACGGGAGGGCCGCGTCAGCCACGAAGCCATCGGGTGGGAGCTGTTGCGATGCAAGAAGTCCGTCCACCCAGGCGTGTCGATGTGGACCTTTTTGCAGATCGGCGACCCAGCCCGCATCGCTTCAGAGGGTGATGGTTGCGGAGGAGCCATGCGCGCGGCGCCGGTCGGCGTGATTTATCCGTCGAGCAGGCTGGATGACCTTGTTCGGGGCGCTTATGAATGCGCTATCCCTACTCACGGCGGACAACTGGCTATTTGCGCCGCTGCCGCGGTGGCTGGTGCTGTCTCAGCAGCGCTGGAAGGTCGGCCCAGCGCCGAGGTGCTGACTGTAGCGCTGAACGCCTCCAAAGAGGCTGAATCCCTTCGACCTTCCGGGGAAGCGTCCACCATCACCCGGTCCATTGAGGGGGTTTATTCGGATCTCGTAAGGAGGAAGCATCTGGTCGTCGATGAGATTGCGCAGCAGTATTTCCCCAACAAGCCGCAAAACATTGTTCCCCTGGCCATCAGCCTGGCTCTGATCACCGAGTCAGCGGAGGAAACCGCTCTGCTCGCTGCGAGCCTCGGCGGAGACTCAGACTCGGTGGCCTCCATTGGTGGTGCTATCGCCGGTGCACTTTGTCCGGAGACGGTGAACGAGAAATGGTTCGAGGTAGTGAGTGCGATCAACGAAGACCACCTTCTGGAGGTGGCCGCCTCGCTCGCCGCCTTTCGACCGCGCGGGTAACTCGACGCCCCCTTCCGGCATGAAAGTCCAATGGCCCTTGTCGCCGGCCGCTAAACGGTGCATACTTGACCGGGAACGCTGGAGGATTGCCGTGAAGAACCCCTGGACGGTCTACGGCGCCCGGGCCCTGGCGTTGTTGTGGGCCGGATTCTGGATCTTCTTCTTCGTGGGATCGATAATGGTTGAGCCCACACCAGCTCACGTAGTAGTGGTCGGGTCGGTAGTGCTCTTGCTATTCCTGATCCTGGCACTGGTCCCGTGGCGCTGGGAAGCGGTCGGAGGCCTTCTGCTCGCGGTCATGGGTCTGCTAATCGGAGTGACTTACGCGATCGCCTCGGCTTCCTTCTTCAGGAGGAACGACGGCTCGCGCCTCCCTCTGTCTGTCCGCGCGATCACGACCCTGGTTTTTGCCGGACCGCCGCTGGTGGCCGGAATTCTCTTCCGGCTACATCATCATCGGATGGTGAGCAATCGAGCCGCCGGCTGAGGTGCTTCCAGCGGCGGAACCACCTCGACCTTCCATCTCTTCATCCACAGGAAGAGCGTCACCAGGCCCCACAACTGAAAACCGGCATTGATGCGCCTCTCCATGTGATTGCGGATCAGAGACTGAATCGCGGCCGCGTCGAAGACCCCCGTGGATGCGATGGCTTGCGGAGTCAGCGTATCCATCAGCAAGGGACGCAACACCCCGCGGAACCAGTCGTGCGCCGGTATGTCGAAGCCGCTCTTCTTCCGGTTGAGCACCATTTCCGGCAGCCTCCCGCGCATCAACTCCTTGAGAATGAACTTCTGCGTGAAGCCCCGGATCTTCATATTCTGGGGCAGGGAAGCCGCGAACTCCACGATCCGGTGGTCCAGGAATGGCGGACGGACTTCCAGCGAATGAGCCATGCTCATGCGGTCCGTCTTGTAGAGTATATCGTCCGGAAGATAGAAGGCTTGGTCCACCCGTAAATAGCGGTCTATGACGCCGCGGGATTCGATTCCCATCCGCTCCACCAGCCGCCGCAGCCCGTTTCCGTTTCCGCTGGGATGGATCTGTCTCCGCTGCTGGTTGGAAAACGCTCCGTTCCAGAAGAAGTGCGCCTCATCGGGGTGGAGCCAGCTTCCCTCGATCCAGCGCTTCAGCTTGTACTCCAGGCTGAGCTTCTCGTCGGAGACCCGCAGATACCGCTCGACTCCCCTCAGCATCAGCCGCCGCAACGCGCCGGGCACCAGCCGGAAGGGCCGTGTCAGGCGGTCGGCCTGGTAGGTGACGTAGCCGCCGAACAACTCGTCCGCGCCTTCACCCGAGAGCGCCACCGTCACGTGGCGCCGGCTCATGCGCGCCAGATACCACACCGGCAACGCCCCCGCGTCCGCGCTCGGCTCGTCCGAGTAATAGGCGAAATCTGCGATGGCGCTCTGCAGTTCGACGTCCGGGTTCAGATCGAACTCGTGATGGTCCGTGCCGTACATCCGCGCGATCTCCCGGAAGTACGGGCTTTCATCGCATCTGCGTCCGGCGAACGAAACCGAAAAAGTCTTCAGCCGGGCGGCGCTCCCTGCGGCGGCGTAGTGCAAAATGGTTGAGGAGTCGATGCCGCCCGAGGCCCACACTCCCAGAGGAACGTCCGAGACCAGGTGCTCGCGAATGGAGTCGCGCAGCAGCCAATCCAACTCCTCTTTCGCGCCCTCCAGCGACCATTCCCGCTTCTCGTTCGCTGGCATCTTCCACCACGGCGCGATCCACAGTTTCCCGTGACGCCATTCCAGAAGATGCCCCGGCGGCAGCTTGCGAACCCCTTCGATCAGAGTGCCCTCGCCCGGAACGTAATTCACCGAAAGGTACGAATCCAGCGCCTCGAGGTCGAGTTGCCGGGGCACGTCGGCGTGCTCCAGAATCGCCTTCAGCTCCGATCCGAAGTAAACATCGTCGCCGCGCCGGCAATAGTACAGCGGCTTGATCCCCATCCGGTCGCGAACCAGCACCAGGCGCTTGCGCGATTCCGTCCACAGGGCCACCGCGAACATTCCCCGCATGCGCGAGAAACATTCCGTGTCCCACTCGAGGAATGCCCGCAGCACCGTCTCGGTGTCGCAGTGGGAATGGAATCGGTGCCCCAGTTCCTCGAGCTCCGCGCGAATCTCGAGATGGTTGTAGATCTCGCCGTTGAACGCCATGGCGGTGTCGCCATCGTCGCTGACGAGAGGTTGATCCCCGCCGGTCAGATCGATGATCTTCAATCGGACGGCGCACAAAGTTGCTTCGCTGCCCTCGAAAACCCCTTGCTGGTCCGGTCCGCGATGGTATAACGCCTCGGTGATGCGGTGGGCAACACCCCTGTCCACCACCCGGCTAAGCCGTGTAAATCCCGCAATTCCACACATTTACGACCAAATTCCCCGTTCCCCGTAAGGAACTGCTCTTCGCTCCATTCTGCGATGGATTTGTGTTGAATATAGCACACGGCGCGCACACCGTGCTAAAAATTCAACAGTTTTTGTCCGAAATTCCCATGAACTTTTTCAGCGGTTGTGCCGTCTAATCTGCGAGATGAGGTCCTTGTCGTACGGGCTTGCGGTTGCCGCTCCGTTGCTACTTCTGGCCTCGTGCTCCCGCCCCAGTCCGCCCGCGGCGCACGCCGCCGGGCCCAGAGGGCACCCCGCCGGGCCCGGAGGGCACCCCGTGGAGTCGCCGCGCGCCAAGCGCGAGGTTCGTGTCACCGGGACCATCCAGGCTGTCCACTTTTCCAAGGTCCTGGTGCCGGCCATCTATGGTCAGGGCGGGTCGCTGACACTCACCCGGATTATTCCCAACGGGTCGCGTGTGAAGGAAAGCGATCCGATCGCCGAATTCGACGCCACCCAACAGCAGGATAGTGCGCGCGATGCTCAGGCCAAGTTCGACGATCTCGGCCACCAGGCGGATCAGAAGCGCGCCCAGAACCGCGCCGACGCCGAGAAGCGCACGGCCGACCTCAAGCAGGCCGAGGCCGATCTCGCCAAGGCGCGCATCGAGGTGCAAAAGGGACCGCTCCTCAGCGCCATCGACGGCTTGAAGAACGAAGTGCGCGCTGAGATCTCCGCCAAGCACGTGGAGAGCCTGAAGCGGTCCAATGCCTTTCACGATAAGTCCGACGGCGCCGCTCTCCGCATCCTCGAATTGCAGCGCGACCGTCAGAAGGTGGCTCTGGAGCGTACTCAGGGCAACATCGCCAAGATGCAGGTCCGCGCGCCGCTGGCCGGTATGGTGGCCTACCAGAACGTGTATCGCAATAGCTCCATGGGCCACCCCCAGGAAGGCGACCAGCTCTATCGAAATCAGGCTTTGGTCAGCATTTTCGATCCTTCCGAAATGTTGGTCAATTGTATGGTGGGCGAACCCGACGGTGCTGCTCTCGTGCCCGGTTCCCGCGCCACCGTCTACCTGGACGCCTATCCCGATCTCTCGTTCCCCGCGCACTTCGAATTCTCCAGCCCGGTGGCTTCTTCCGCCCTGGGAAGCCCCATCAAGACGTTCACGGCCGTTTTCAAGCTCGATAAGACCGATCCGCATCTCATGCCCGATCTCTCCGCCGCGCTGGTGATTGAGGCGCCCGCTTCGGATTCCTCCCCGTCCGGAGGTGCCAGGTGAGCGCCCGCGGGAGACGCGTCCGGTTTTGGGC
>JBAWDI010000337.1:0-7272 GCA_049590695.1 Bryobacteraceae bacterium | reverse complement strand
GCACGGTGAGCAGCGGCGCATGGGCCGTCACGTCGGCCTCGCGATAGATATGCGCGAACAGGCTCGCCACTTCGGCCACGCGCCCGCTGGCGGCATAGGCCTTTCCCGGCAGCAGCGCGCTCAGGGGCGTCCAGCCGGTGTAGTCGTCCGCCGTGCGTATGCGGGCCCAGCCCTCCTGCCGCTGCACCACCCCCACATTCGAGCCGTAGATGGCCTGCGACACCACGTCGGCGTCTTCGCTCGACTTCGAATACATGTTGGCTACCGGTGAGAGCACCACCGCATTAGGCAACGCTGCCGCGAATAGGGCCATCATCGCAATCCCTGGCATTGTGCTTCTTTCAGCCTACCCCCATTTGAATCCCCCCGCTAATCTGTAGTACACTCAATACTTACTCCAGTGGTTCCGACGCACCCCGTGTGTACCGGCTCCCAAACAGAGGTTTGCATGCACGCGATTATTGAAACCGGCGGAAAACAGTACCGGGTTGCTCCGGGCGATGTCATCCGCGTGGAAAAACTGGCCGGCGAGGTCGGCTCCGAAGTCGAGTTGCCCATCAAGTTCGCCGCCCAGGATAGCGGTGAGATGTTCGCCGGCGGCGTCTTGAAGGCCACCATCGTCGGCAATGGCCGGGCCGACAAGGTCCTGGTGTTCAAGTTCAAGCGCAAGAAACAGTACAAGAAAACCATCGGCCACCGCCAGTCCTTCACCGAAGTGAAGGTCAGCGACGTTGTGGCGGAGGTGACGAATGGCGCATAAAAAAGGTTTAGGCAGTTCCAGAAACGGGCGCGACTCCCAGGCGCAGCGTCTCGGCGTGAAGGTCTTCGGCGGCCAACTGGTCCCCGGCGGTTCCATCATCGTGCGGCAGCGCGGCACCAAGATCAAGCCGGGCCTCAATGTCGGCTGGGGCAAAGACGATACGCTGTTCGCCAAGGTGACGGGCGTGGTGGAGTTCAAGGACCGCGGCCGGATGGGCAAGTTCGTCAGCATCAGCGTAGTCGAGTAGCCCGGAAGATTCTTATCAACGAGGCCGCCGGTTTCGAAGGAGCCGGCGGCTTTTCTATGTTCATCGACGAAGCGCGAATTCTCGTAAAATCGGGCGACGGCGGCAACGGCTGCCTGGCTTTCCGCCGTGAAAAGTTCGTCCCGCGCGGTGGCCCGAGCGGTGGCGATGGCGGCCGCGGCGGCGACGTGACCCTGGTCTCCACTGTGCACCAGAACACCCTGCTCCAGTTCCGCTTCAACCCCGAGCACAAGGCCGAGCGCGGCCGTCACGGCGAGGGCAGCCAGCGGACCGGCGCCGAGGGCCGCTCGCTCGACGTCCAGGTGCCCGTCGGCACCGTGGTCTACGACGAATCCACCGGCGAGCGCCTCTACGATTTCACCCAGCCCGGCGAACGCTTCACCGTGGCCCGCGGCGGTAAAGGCGGCAAGGGCAACGCGCGCTTCGCCACTTCCACCCACCAGGCGCCCACCGAGCACGAGCCCGGCCGTCCCGGCGAAGAGAAACGCCTGCGCCTCGAGTTGAAGCTGCTGGCCGACGTGGGGTTGGTGGGCTTTCCCAACGCCGGCAAGTCCACGCTCATTTCGCGCATCTCGGCCGCGCGGCCGAAAATTGCCGACTACCCCTTCACTACCCTCGAACCGAACCTGGGCGTGGTGCAGTTTGCCGATTTCCGCAGCTTCGTGGTGGCCGATATCCCCGGTCTCATCGAAGGCGCGCACCTGGGCCACGGCCTGGGCGTCCAGTTCCTGCGCCATATCGAACGCACACGCCTGCTGGCGCACCTGGTGGACGTCTCGGACGCGAGCGGCCGCGATCCCGTCGCGGATTTCGAAACCGTCATGCAGGAACTCGCCAGTTTCAGCGACGACCTGGTGAAAAAGCCCATGATCCTGGTGGCCACCAAGATGGACGCCGCGCAGGATCCCGGCCGCGTGGCGCGCTTGCGCAGCCTGGCGGCGGAGCGCGGCCTCCCCTGTTTCGAGATCTCAAGCGTCACCGGCCAGGGCATCGAGGCGCTGAAGTTCGCCATGGCCGACCGTGTGCTGGCTCCCGTGCCACTTCCCATCCCACCGTCGTGATACCGTGGGCAGGAAGGCCTTGACCATGGATGCCTCTCCCATGCTCGCCCGCATCGCGCAACTGCTCGAGCGGCATGGCCTGGAAGCTGTCCTCATCGGCAATGCGGCCGCCGCCTTGCAAGGCGCTCCCATCACCACCGTAGACGTCGATTTTCTGTTCCGAAAAACTCCCGCCAACCTGAAAAAGCTCAAGGCCATCGCCTCCGACCTCGACGCCGTCATTCTGCGGCCGTACTACCCGGTGAGTGGCTTGTTTCGCATCGTGCGCGATGCCGATGGCCTGCAACTCGATTTCATGACCGTGATCGACGGCATCCCCTCCTTCGAAGGTCTGCGCAAGCGAGCCACGCCGATGCGGTTTGAAGATGCCCGCCTGTATGTCGCCACCCTGGCTGATATCATTTAGAAGTAAGAAGGCGGCCGGACGCGCCCGCGATCTGGCCGTGCTGCCGCTGCTGGAGAAGGCCAGTGAAGAAGCCCAAGCCGCGCGTCACCCGCAAAGCCCAACTCGACGCTCTCAAGAAAGAGAGTGAGCTGGCGCTGCGCGACCAAATCCAACGCCTGCTGGCCCTGCCCCCCGAACGCCGCACGCATTTTTTGCGCAAGCGGATTGGCCTGCGCATGTCCTCGATCTGATTTGTGTTACGTTTCTAGACGATGAGGCTTCCCATGAAGTATGCTCTGGTTCTGATCCTGCTGGCGCCGACCGTGTTCGGCGCCGCTGCCATCCGGCCGCAACAACTGCGCTCGGAATACCGCGTCGACCCTCAAGGCATCGACGTCACCGACCCGCGGTTGAGCTGGGTCCTGACGGCCGCCGATGCCAAAGCGCGGGGTCTCCGCCAGACCGCTTACCGGGTCATCGTCGCCTCCAGCGAACGCGCCCTCGGCGCCGGCACCGGCGACCTCTGGGACACCGGTAAGGTGGCATCCGACCAGTCCGCCCAGGTGGTCTATCGCGGCAAACCTCTCGTTTCCGGCGCCGCCGCCTTCTGGAAAGTGCAGGTCTGGGACCAGGCCGGCCAGCCCAGCGGATGGAGCGCCCCCGCGCAGTGGTCCATGGGCCTGCTTCATCCCCAGGATTGGCAAGCCAAGTGGATCGGCCGCGATGAGCCCGCCACCACCGCCGCCGCCCACCGCCTCCCCGCGCGCCTGCTCCGCAAGGAATTCGAGGCTCCGAAGCAAGTCCGCCGCGCCACCGTCTACTACTCCGGCCTGGGCCTCTCCGAGCTGTACCTGAACGGCGCCAAAGTGGGCGACCACGTGCTTTCCCCTGGTCTCACCGATTACGACAAGCACGTTCTCTACGTCACCTTCGACGTCACCAAACAGATCGCCGTCGGCCGCAACGCCATCGGCCTGATGCTCGGCAACGGCCGTTACCACGCCCCGCGCCTGGAGGCCAAGACCCGCAACTTCGGCGACCCCAAGGCCATCCTCCGCCTGGATGTCGAGTACGAAGACGGCAGCCGCGCCAGCGTGGTCTCCGACGAAAGCTGGAAGCTCTCCACGGCCGGCCCCATACGCGCCAACAACGAGTACGACGGCGAAGAGTACGACGCGCGCATGGAACTCCCCGGCTGGAACCGCGCGGGCTTCGACGATTCCAAGTGGGAGCCGGCCCGGATCGTCGCGGCCCCCGCCGGCG
This sequence comes from Bryobacteraceae bacterium, assembly GCA_049590695.1. Classification (GTDB taxonomy): domain Bacteria; phylum Acidobacteriota; class Terriglobia; order Bryobacterales; family Bryobacteraceae; genus Fen-178. Next base: position 3,538 of record JBAWDI010000337.1, on the reverse strand, counting down.
TGCTCTCCGCGCAGATGGCTGAGCCGCTGCGCGTCACCGAAACCCTCCATCCCGTCAGCGTCAAGATGCTCAAGCCCGGCGTTTATGTCTTCGATATGGGCCAGAACATGGTGGGCTGGTGCCGGCTGCGAGTCAACGGCCCCAAGGGAACGCAAGTCACGCTGCGGCACGCCGAGACGCTCCAGCCCGATGGCTCGCTCTACACCGCCAACCTGCGCACGGCGCGCGCCACCGACCTCTACACCCTCAAAGGCGAAGGCACGGAAGTCTGGGAGCCGCGCTTCACCTACCACGGCTTCCGCTTCGTCGAAATGACCGGCTTCCCCGGCACGCCCACCGCCGCTGCCCTCGAGGGCCGAGTGGTCCACGACGACATGGAGCAATCGGCGGATTTCACCAGTTCCAACGCCCTGCTCAACCAGATTCACCACAACATGTTCTGGGGCATCCGCGGGAATTATCGCAGCATCCCCACCGATTGCCCCCAGCGCGACGAGCGCCAGGGCTGGCTCGGCGACCGCTCCCAGGTGAGCCGCAGCGAGGCTTACATGTTCGACGTGGCGGCCTTCTACACCAAGTGGATGACCGATATCGCCGATTCGCAAAAGCCCGACGGCAGCATCCCCGTCGTGTCGCCCAACTACTGGCCGCTTTATTATGACGACCTCACTTGGCCCGGCACTTTCATCTTCGTCCACGGCATGTTGTACGAGGAGTACGGCGACAAGCGCGCCATGGAACGCGACTATCCGGCCATGAAGAAGTGGATCGACCACGAGGCCACCTTTCTGAAAGACGGCCTCATGCCCAAAGATCAATATGGCGATTGGTGCGTCCCGCCGGAGAACCCCAAGCTGATCCATTCGGTGGACCCCGCGCGCATCACCGACCATACGCTGCTGGGGACCACGTATTACTACCAACTGCTGCGCACCATGGCGCGTTACGCGCGCCTGCTCGACAAACCCGCCGATGCCGCCGATTTCGACGCGCGCGCCGGGCAAGCCAACGCCGCCTTCCAAAAGCGCTTTTTCAAGCCCGCCAGCGGCATTTACGATAACGGCACGCAGACCTCCAGCATTCTGCCGCTTTACTTCGGCATGGTGCCGCCGGAGAACCGCGCGGCGGTGTTCGAAAGCCTCACCCGCAACATCGAGCGAACCAGCAACGGCCACGTCGGCACCGGCCTGGTGGGTGCGCAATGGCTGATGCGCACCCTCACCGATAACGGCCGCCCCGATGTCGCCTACCAGATCGCCACGCAGAAGACCTACCCCGGTTGGGGCTACATGGTGGAGAAAGGCGCCACCACCATCTGGGAGCTATGGAACGGCGACACCGCCGACCCCGCCATGAATTCCGGCAACCACGTGATGCAGATCGGCGACCTGGCCGTCTGGATGTACGAGGACCTGGCCGGCATCCGTTCCGATCCCGAGCGCCCCGGGTTCCAGCGCGTGATCATCCACCCGGTTCCGGCCGGCGACCTGACCTTCGTGAAGGCTTCGCACAAGTCGATGTACGGCACCATTACGACTTCATGGAAGCGCGACGCCGGCCACTTCACGCTGGAAGTGACGATTCCGCCCAACACCAGCGCCCTAGTGACGCTGCCCGCGAAGGACGCCGCCGCGGTGACCGAATCCGGCCGCCCGGTCAAGCCCCTGCGCATCGAACCCGGCGCCGCCACCTACGAAGTGCAGTCCGGCGCCTACACATTCGCCTCGACACTGTAGCTTGAAGCTCGTCCGCTGCTCAGCGCGGCACGAAGCGCGGGACGCGCGCGCAGTATGCCTCGTACTCGGCGCCGAAGCGGTCGCCAAGCTCGCGTTCTTCGATGCGCACAATCAGCAGTACGCTCGGGATGCCGATGATCCAATTCACGTAAGAGGCCAGATTGTTGGCTATCAGCGCCAGAGACGCCATGACCAGCAGGGCCTCCACGTAACGCGGATGGCGGATACGAGAGTAGATCCCTTCAGTCAGGAGCGGCTGAGGATGACTTTCCGGCGCCAGCTCCGGGAGGCCGCCCAGTGTGCTGAACCGCAGGTGGCGGGAGATCTTGCGGCGCAGCACGATGGAGGCGGCCAGCATCGGCACGGCCACCGCAATCAGGACGGGATTCGTGCCGAAATCCACGGCGAGCAGCGTCTTCCGCAAAAGAAACACGCCCGCCACGAATGCCGCCATCAGCGTGTAGTAAATCGCCAAGGCACGGCGCAAGCCCAGCCGTCTCCAGAACCGGATGAAGGGATGCACCAGGAACCAGAACAGGACGGCGCCGGGCATGAACATCAGCATCAGCAGGGTCAGCACGTGTCGGAAGGTGGTCATCACTGTGCTCTAGAGGCTCTCTGCTCCTCGCCCCAAATCAGCGGATCGGGGCCGGAGAGTTGCCGGAATAACCGGTAGTTGGCGCGCGCCTCGCCGGGCTTGCCTTCCTGCTCCGCCAGTAACCCGCGCAGGTAGTAAATGCGCGGGAAATAGAATGCGGCGAACATGCTCGCGCCGCTGTTGGACGGAATCGGGTTGAAACGCAGCAGGGGCTCGGCGTCGTTGGCGCGACCGGTTTCGAGGCAGGTCCATGCCAGCAGCACCGGAAGGCCGGGATCGGCCGACGGGTTGGCGCCATCGTACAGTTGCTTCAATAGCAGCGAGGCGGGCTGAAACTGCTTGTCGAGCAGGAGCGCGTAGACCAGCGCGAAATCTTTGAGGGAATCCCCGGCGGCGTTGGGGAAGAGCCGCTCCGCGCGCACGGACCACTCCGGCGGGGAGGCCGGAGGCTCGGTGAGGAAGCGCGCCATCATGGCGGCGCCGGCGGAAGAAGGGCCGGCGAGGAGGACCCCTTTCTGCGCCAGTTGTGCGGCGGCGGTGCGGTCGCCCATCACCAGACTCCATACGGCGAGCTGGGAATAAGCGCGCGAGGCGAATTCGCGCAACCGGCCGTTTTCGGCGCCGCGCGCGAAGGCCTCGATCTGCTGGCAGGCGGACTTGCGGCGGCCGCTGATCCAAGACCATTCCGCCTGGCGGTATTCGACCACCGGGTCCTTGGCCGCCTCGCGGGCTTGGATGAACTGCTGGAAGAGGGTGTCGGCGCCGGCCACGTCGCCGCTCATGAGACGCGCCATGGCGGCCTTCCACAGATCGCCGCCGCTCTCGAAATTGGGGTCCCTCTTGTCGGCCTGCAAATAGAGGTTCTCGGCCTCGCGCAAGCGCCCGGCCAGCAGGTTGACGTCGCCCTGCGAATCCAGCGGATTGGCTTCCGCGGGGCGCAACGCCTGGTAGCGGTGCAGCGCGTCGAGCGCTGTATCGAAACTGCCCGCATACGCGGCGGCATAACCGAGCTGGTTCAGCGCGCGGACCTCTTCCGGCTCCACTTGGAGCAGTCTCCGGTAGGCCTGAACGGCCTGCTGGTATTCGCGGCGGCTCATGCAGAGTTCGGCGAGCGAATTCCATGCGGCGGCGTCGTTCGGCTCCAGCGCGACCAGCGTGGTGAGGGCGCTTTTGCGAGCGGCGGAATCGCCGTGGAGGTTGGCGG
>JBAWDI010000336.1:0-2204 GCA_049590695.1 Bryobacteraceae bacterium | reverse complement strand
CCGCTGCCGTGTCCGAGCAGGATCTTGTCCGTGGTAACCAGGGGCACCGGGCACATCATGACGATTTCACGGTATCACGCCGGTATTGGTAATACGCGGCGCAGGCGCCTTCCGCCGAAACCATGGGCGCTCCCAGCGGCTTCTCAGGCGTGCAGCGGACGCCAAAGGCGGGGCAACCCACGGGCTTCTTCAGGCCTTGCAGCACTTGTGCGCTGATGCATTCGGCGGGTTCTTCCACCACCGTGTCCGCGAGGCCGAAGATTCTTTCGGCGTCGTAATCGGCGAACTCGGGACGCAGGCGGAAACCGCTTTGCGGGATCATCCCGATGCCGCGCCACTTGCGATCCGTCACCTCGAAAACCTCCCGCAGAACTCTCTGGGCGATGCGGTTGCCATCGTGCGTGACCGAACGGACGTACTGGTTCTCGGCCTCGGCGCGGCCTTCTTCGAGCTGCGCCACCAACATCCCAATGGCCTCGAGCAAATCCACCGGCTCAAATCCGCCTACCACGATGGGAACCCGGTATTGCTTGGCGAGCGCTTCGTATTCCCAATAGCCCATCACCGCGCAGACGTGGCCCGGCGCAATGAACCCCTGGACGCGATTGGCGGGCGATTCGAGCAGCAGGCGGATGGCGGGCGGCACCAGAACATGGGAGACGAGCATGGAGAAGTTCCGCAGCCCCTGCCGTTTGGCCTCGAGGACCGCCATGGCGTTGGCTGGGGCCGTGGTCTCGAAACCGATTCCGAAAAAGACCACGCGCCGCTCCGGGTTGGCGCGCGCGATTTTGACGGCTTCCATGGGCGAATAGGCGATGCGCACGTCGCCGCCCGAGGCTTTGACCCGCAGCAGATCGGTAGCCGAGCCGGGCACGCGCAGCATGTCGCCGTAGGAAACGAAGATCACCTCCGGTTGCGAGGCGATTTGAATGGCCTTCTCCACCACTTCAAGCGGTGTCACGCAAACCGGGCAGCCAGGCCCGTGCACCAGCTCGATCTGAGAGGGGATCAAGGTATCGATGCCGTATCGCATCAGCGTGTGGGTCTGCCCGCCGCAGATCTCCATGAGGACCCACGGCCGCGTCACCTTCCGTTCCAACGCGGCGAGGAGGGCGCGCGCAATTTTGGCGTCGCGATACTCGTCGATGTGCTTCATGGGCCTCTGGGCAGGCTAAAGCATGCCCTACCTCTACTTCCAGCTTACCGCGCGCTACGCTGTGAATATGACCAGACGGACGGTAGTAGGACTTCTAGGAGGCGCGATTTCCGCGTTCGCCGCCCCACAACCGCAGCAACTGGAGATTCCGATAGCGCCAGGACCATTCAAAGCCTCGCGTCAATCGTTGATGGAGTACCAGATCCCCGACTGGTATCGCGATGCCAAGTTCGGCATCTGGGCGCACTGGGGGCCGCAATCGGCGCCCGAGATGGGCGACTGGTACGCGCGGCAGATGTACATACAGGGGCACCGTCAGTACAACTATCACGTCAAGACCTACGGTCACCCGTCGAAGTTCGGTTACAAGGACGTGATCCCCACCTGGAAGGCCGAGAACTTCGACCCGAACTATCTGTTGGGCCTTTACAAGAAGGCCGGGGCTAAATTCTTCGTCAGCATGGGCGTGCACCACGATAACTTCGACCTGTGGAACTCGAAGCATCAGCCACGCTGGAACGCGGTGGCCACCGGACCGAAAAGGAACATTGCCCGGATGTTCAAAGACGCTGCAGTGAAGCAAGGCCTGCGCTTCGGCGTCAGCCAGCACCTGCACGCCAGCTACGAGTGGATGGCCACCTGCTTCGGGAGCGACAAGACTGGCCCCTATGCGGGAGTGCCGTACGACGGCAATGACCCGCAATACGCGGATCTCTATCATGAGAAGCACCAGCCGGCGGCGCAGCCTGGGGATGTGAGCCAGGTGCCGGAGTCGTGGAAGAGGCAGTACCTGCTGCGGCTTCAGGACCTCATCGACCAGCTCCAGCCGGATCTCATGTACCACGATGGCGTGATTCGCTTCGAGCGTTACGGGCTCAGCCTTGTCGCGCACCTTTACAACCAGAGTGCCCGCTGGCACGACGGCAAAGTGGAAGCCGTATACACCAGCAAGGGCATGGAAGACTGCCAGGTTGGCACCTGCGTTCTGGATTTCGAGCGCGGAATCGCACAGGGCATCTGGCCCAACCCCTTCCAGACCGACACCTGC
>JBAWDI010000335.1:0-2277 GCA_049590695.1 Bryobacteraceae bacterium | reverse complement strand
GTACCTTTGTGCTGGGAAGTCGCCACCGCCGGGATCAACACCAGCAGCATGACCCAGGCCCAAGCCGGCGTCTTCAGATGTGGCCAAATGCCTCGAACCGTCCACCGCATGTACGAATTCATTATGGATCTAAAACCAGCTCCCCGGCGAGGGTCGTCCAGCTCAAGAAGCGACCACGCGGCGGAAAGGGGCGCGCACACACTCCCGGTCGTCGGCCGCTGGGAAACAATCCACTTGGCCGCCGGGTTGCCATCCCGTGGAAGTGCCGCTGGCCTGAAATTCCCAAGATACGCCGTTCGGGGAAGCTGGCCGGTCCGCTCCGCCTCGCCAACGGCGCGCCCACCGAAGATGCGACCGAGGTCTCGGATCCCTCGTCCGCGCGGCCGTAACGCAGCAGCCCGCGACACGAGCTCTGCGCCGGGGAAGGTCCGGTCCCTCCCCCTCGTACGCCCTTCCCACAGGCCCTGCAAAGCCCGCCGGGCCCATGCAAGCTGGGGAAGTATGCCCGAACTGCCCGACATCGCGGCTTACATTGCAGCGCTGGAACCGCGCGTGATCGGCCTGCCGCTCGAACGCGTGCGGCTGGCCAGCCCGTTCCTTCTTCGAACCACCACGCCTGCCCTCTCGGAAGCCGCCGGAAGAACTGTGCGCCAACTGCGGCGAGTGGGAAAGCGCATCGCCATCGGCCTGGATGGCGGCCTCTGGCTCGTGCTGCACCTGATGATCGCCGGCCGCCTGCATTGGAAGCCTGCCCACGCGGCCCTCAGCGGCCGCCAGAATCTGGCGGCTTTCGATTTCCCGCCGGGCTCGCTCACGCTCACCGAGGCCGGCGCCAAGCGGAGGGCATCGCTCCACGTGGTGGCGAGCCCGGCCTGCTCGCCATGGACCCGGGAGGCATAGACGTTCTCACGGCCGATCCGGCCTGCTTCCGCGCCGCCCTGATCCGTGAGAACCGGACTCTCAAGCGGGCATTGACCGATCCCCGCATTTTCAGCGGCGTCGGGAACGCGTACTCGGACGAGATTCTCCACGCCGCCCGCCTCTCCGCCGCCACTCGCGGCACTCTCGAACTGTGGCCTGGGCGCCTGTGCGCCGAGGCGCGCGTGCGGTTCCCCGAGAAGGTCACCGCGTTTCGCGAAGGCATGGCCGTTCATGGGCGCTACGGAGAACCTTGCCGCCGGTGCGGCGCGAAGATTCTCCGTATCCGTTATGCGGACAACGAAACGAACTACTGCGCGAGTTGCCAGACCGGCGGCCGGGTGCTCGCCGATCGCGGCCTTTCCCGGCTCCTGGGCGCCGACTGGCCCCGCACGCTCGATGAATTAGAGGAATTGCGGCGGCATTGAACCGCCGCGCCGGACGGCATCGCGCGAGCTATGCCGCGTCTTCCACTTCCATGGTGAGCCGTTTGCCCAATACCGCCAGGGCCGCCTGGATCTTCTCCGCTTTGGTTTCATGCCCAGGATCCAGCATGCGGCGCACGACACGTTCATCGACGTTCAGGCGGCGCGCCAGTTCGGAATTGTTGATGCCGTGGTCCCGCATCGCGAGATAGAGGGCCAGTTTAGGAGCGAGCCACCAGGGGACCGGGATCAGGCGTTGGCCGCGCTTGGCGGGCGATGGCGTGGGGATCTCTTCACGCCGCGAAAGGCGAATGGAAAGATCGGAACCTAGCGCGTCAATGGCTTCTTCTAGTGCCTCCGACAGGTTCCGGCCGTCGGTCGCTACACGCGGGAGATCGACGAATTCGACCAGCACGCGGCCATCCGATCCGGTCGAGAGTTTGGCGGGATACGTGAATACAGACATCGAGAACACCTCAGATCGTTGTCAGAGCTCCTCGGCATCGATCTTGAGATCGCGGCACATCTTGGCGAGGAGACCTTTTCCTAATTCTTTCTTACGGTCCTTGAGCGTCGTGAACTCGTTGCCCAAGTACAAGCGACCATGACTGCCCTTGCCCTTGTCGGCGATGAAGAAGCAAGAGAGAGCGCTCGCTTTCGCCAGCTTCTGTACCCGGCGCTCGAATTCCGCGCCCTTCACGCTTTTATGGTCGGACAGACATGTCCGAATGTCAAGAGGCCGTCGGGAGTTGTTGGCCGGCGGCAACCCCAGAATTCGCTTGTCTCGAAAACCGGGGGATGAAGGTATTGGGCGGTGTCAAGACTTTTGTGTAAACATCCCCGCGGTTAATGTTTCGGGCCGGCTATACTGGTTGCACCCGAGCGGAGGGTAAGGCTCTGCGGAGACGCAACCTGAGCGCCGACTCGGCGGCCG
>JBAWDI010000334.1:0-5503 GCA_049590695.1 Bryobacteraceae bacterium | reverse complement strand
CGCGCACCCTCGCCCGCTGCGCGCGGCCGGCCCGGTGGTTCAGCAGGATAGTCATTCCGGCATCCCTGAGGCAGGCCGGCGGCGTTCGCTGCGGCGCTCGATCGGCCGATTCGTGGAACCCACTGTGGCGACCCAGACGGTGGCGGCGGCGCAGCCGGCGATGACGTCGCTCGGATAGTGCACGCCCAGGTAAATGCGCGAATAGCCGATCAGGCCGGTGAGCAAAGCCGCGCCCGCGAAGATGGCGGCGCGCGCGGTGGCGCCGCGGACGCGCTGGCCAGCTAAAAGCGCGAGCGAGCCCCAGAGGCAAACCGAGAGCAGGGCGTGGCCGCTCGGGAAGCCGTAAGAGGCGGGTTCGGGCGTGCCGAAATAGCTGGGGGGCCGGACGCGGTGGAACGCCATTTTGAGCACCCGGTCGAGCACAAACCCGCCCGTCATCGTGACGAGGAAGAGCAGGGCTTCGCGAGGCCAGTGGGCAACGCGGAGGAGGATCAGGAACGCGATGAGGCTGAAGGCGACCAAGAAGGCGGGCGAGCCGATGAGGCTCATCAGGCGCATGAAGCTAGTGAGGGTGGGGCTGGAGTGGGCATGGACCCAGCCGCGAATGGAAGCGTCAAAGGGCACGGCGGCCTTATCCTCGACAAAGTCCGCCAGCCACAGAAACAGAGCGAGCGCGGCCACGGCGGCAGCCAAACCCAGAACCATTCGTACGCTGACCCTCATACTTGAACAAGAATTTCCATTATCGCTTTTCGCGGGCTTCCGTTCCCGGCTGCTCCCGCATGTCGCGGAAGGGCATCCGGAGCTTTCGAGCAACCTCAGGCCAAAACTCCCGGAGCACGTCGAAACCCACGTCCTGCATGACGGCAAACCCGACTTGGCTCATGGCTGGGGCGAATCTATGCTCATCACCGGGATGGTAGGCACTGGTGACAACGACGGCGCTAACTGTTCCCAGCCACTCGGAAAAATTGAACATGTACTTGCCGCTATCGCGATACCCGACGAAGGCATGCGCCGCCGCATGTACCAGGCGTTTCCCCCGGCTTCCGTGGCCCAGGCGGTAGTAACGAGGATCCTCCGCGAACACGGTCGGGTAAGCGAAATCTTTGAAGAATCTCCAGGTCGTCTGCGCGGCGAAGTCAACGCCGAAGCGTTTCCCATATCCTGTAGCGCCCTGTCCGAAAGTGGGGTCCCGGCCGGCAGCCTGATCCAGACTTGCGTTGAAACCGGCAGAAAAGAACGAGGCGGGATCGAACGTGTCATGGACGAGCAGTTTGATCTTGTCTTTCTCTTCAAACGAGCAAAGCAAGGTGCCCGGTCTGTAGTGTGGCGGATGTGCCGATTTGCGTTCCAACTTCCGGGCGAGAACTCCCCCCACTTTCCGGAATGGCCCTTGATAATCGCTCCATCTCACCAGCGGCGGCGGCTCCAGGCATGGGGCTACCATACTCTGCCTGGCTTCTTCCGGGAGCGCGCCGGCGGACGCGGGCTGTTGCGCTTGCATCGGGCCGGCCAGCAACATCATCATGCCCATTCTTGCCCAGAGGCCAAAACGCGTTTGGCCTCCGATGCTAACGCAGGGCTTTGCTCTCCGCATAATCGCACCGGAGCTCGGCGATTCGAGCTTCCTGGCGCCGGCGGATTTCGCCTTCGGACCGATCGGCCTTCTTTTGCAGAGCCTGGATCCTGGCTTCCCGTTGTTGCTGGCGCAGTTGCATCTTGATGCGCTTGCGCTCAATGGCGTTTTCCAGCTTGGCGCGCAGGTGGTCGATTTTGGCGTCGATCTTCGCCAGCCGGTCTGCCCTAGCCTGCGCCCGTTCCGCCTTGAGCTGTTCCATCTCGGCCCGGTGTGCGGCCGCATCGCGGTCGTCCTGCGTGTCCTGCACCAGAGTTCGGGCCCGCCGGAACACGACGCCTCCAAGCTGTTCCATCCGCACGTCCAGAGGTGTCACCCGCTCTTCGGAAATGTCGGCTACCAAAGCCACCTTGCCTCGCGTCAGTGCTGTCGTGACATCGTTGACAAATTCGTCGGTCACCCCCGACTCTTCCACATCGGCGACGGTACCGATGACGGCCCCCGCCGCGGCGCCGACAAGCACGCCGACGGGCCCACCGAGCAGCCCCACGAGCGCGCCCAACGCAGTGCCGCCGCCAATCATCGGAAGACTCGACATGTCGGGATTGTCGATTAGCCGCACAGCGCCGGTTGGTTCCTTGGCGACAATTTGCTCCGCGTAAATGGAGATGTCGCCTTCCCGATCCAACTCCCAGAGGGCCTGCAAACCCTCAAGGGCCTTGGATTCGTTTTCAAAGACCACTACAATCATCTTTTCCATTGGAGTCTCTCCTCTATGAAGCCTTGGCAATGTCCGCGCGAGCATGCTGCAGCGCGGTCTTGACTTCTACGATGGCGGTTTGCACTCCGAGGTGCAGTTCGCCGAAAGCCGCCGTGTTCGCCTGCTTCAGGGCGTGCAATTTCTTCTGAGCAGCCTCGTGCTTGGCGTGCAGGTCTGCGATTTTCGCCTGCACGGCGGCCTTCGCCGCCACCTTCTTCTCGGCCGCGGTATCCAGCGCGGCGCCGATGCGGACCTTCCATTCGGCGAGTTCCGCATCCAGACTCGCGGTCAGGGCGCGCCGCGCGAAGTCGCATTCTTCGTGGACAACTTTGGCTTTCGCCTCCACGGCGATCTTCCCCTCCGCAGTTGCGTGCTTCAGCTCCGCGTTGATGGACTCGATGTTCGTATGGAGTTCCTTCAGGCGCGCTTCGATCTCGGCCTGCTGCGCTTTACGTGTCGCATCGAGCTTCTCCGTCAGTTCGTCGACACGAGCCATGGTTTTAACCCTGGCCTCGTCGGTCTGTGTTTTCAACTCGGCGCGGAGCTTGTGGATCTCCGCGGTGGTGGCGTCGATTTGGCTTTGGGCCTTCGCCATCGCATCATGAAACGCCTTCTTGCCGGCCTCAAGATCGGCAATCACTTTATCTTTCAGTTCGTCGGGTTTGGAAGTCACGGGCTAATTCCTTTCGCACTGTTCCAGAGCAACTCGCAGGCCAAACGAGATGCAGGGTCAGGATTCCGGATCGGCGATGCTCCGGAAACCCTCGAAGAGCCGCCCGGTAACCGCCCCAAAGATGAAGCCGCCAACGTGAGCCATGTAAGCGACGCCACCCGTCTGCACATCTGCAACAGCGCCCACTCCACTGAAGAGCTGGATGACAAACCAGAATCCGATCAGAAGCGCTGCCGGAATAAATGTGATGCGGGAGAACCACCCAAAGAAAAGCACCGTCTTGATCTGATCGCGCGGGTAGGTGATCAGAAAGGCGCCCATGACACCCGCAATGGCGCCGCTGGCGCCCAGATTGGAAACCGTCGAACCGGGCATGGCTGCGATCTGCGCCAGCGTGGCCGCCAGACCGCTAAGCACGTAAAACGCCAGGTAGCGCAGCCGCGGCATAGCATCTTCGACCTCCGGGCCAAATGCCCACAGGAACACCATATTGCCGATGATGTGCATCCAGCCGCCGTGCATGAACATGGCCGTCAAGATGGTGATCCAGTGCCGGCCGGCGACAATATCGGCGGGGACCACCGACCACTGTTTTACAAATGCGTCACCACCCGTCAGCTCCAACAGGAAGACGAGCGCGTTGACCGCGATGATAGTGGCTGTGACGGCGGCGAAACGTCTGGGCCGCCGAGACGCATCCAACAGTGGGATCATGCCACCCATGGCGTTTTCCTCCGATTCTCCGGACAGGCATCCGCCTCAGCGAGACGCTGCCCCGGACCTGACCGCTGTTCAAAGCTCCCCACTGGATTCTCCCAACTCAATCCTTCGTCCAGCCTCGCGCCTTCCCGGCAGGTACTCGACGGTGGGGAAACGTCGCACTGGCTGGGGATAAAGCATCATCAGATCCAAAATCTCGGGCGGCATCTCGGAGCTCACGTGCAGTCCCAGCGCTTTGGCATATTCGAAGGTAATGGGAAAATCGTGCGTCCACCTGCCCTCGGAGAGCGTGACCGCCAGGTTGTTCACGACCGGATCGGGGTATTTGCCGCGCAGGAGCTCGCGAACTGTTTCTTGGACTTGAGTGATAGCCTTCTTCGCCTGATCCGCAAGAATCAAAGTTTCGTCATCGATTCTGTCCTTTGATTTTTGTTCCACCGCCTTCAGCAGCGATGCGGCTGGATATTGCCCCAGTTGAGGGTCGACCGGCCCAAGCACGGCATGGTCGCTTAGAATGATTTCATCCGCCGCCAGTGCGATCAGCGTGCCGCCGGACATGGCGTAGTGCGGCACGATGGCCGTGACTTTTCCCTTTCGCCGGTTTATGGCGGTTGCAATTTGTGTCGCGGCCAATACCAGTCCGCCTGGAGTGTGCAGCACGATATCGATAGGCACGCTCGGGTCGGTCAGGCGAATGGCGCGAATGACTTCCTCGGAATCATTGACGTCAATGTACCGCATTAGGGGGAAGCCGAGAAAACTCATCGTCTCCTGCCGATGCGCGAGCAGAATCACTCGCGATCCACGCTTGCGTTCAATTTTGGCGATCAGCCACCGCCGTGACGCCTCCAGCCAGCGCTGTTTCACGACCGGCTGCAGGGAGCTCAGCATGATAAAGATCCAAAATACGTCCATAGGGCCTATGTTCATCGCTGCGGTCATCTTCGCCTCCGTAGACGCTCTCTAAGGCAAGTTGCCGGCCAAACGCCGATGACGGCCTATTTCCCCGCTGCAATTCGGATCGACCTGGCCGTGGCGGGCCGGGCGAACCGACTTCTGGACTCGGTGTCCAACACTTCGTCACCTTGTCGAGCCGCCCGCGGACAGGGCACGCCCTTTGAATCGCCATCTAATGCCTGTGCCCGCGACTGAGGAGCACGTTCACCAGCCCGAAGGCGCCGATGGCAATCCCCGACAGGTGGTTCATCCAGCGCATGGTGTGATCGGTAATCCTGCTACGCAGACGGTTTGCTGTAATCACCAAAATGGTCCACCAAGTCATCGACCCGCAGAATATGCCGGCGACCAGAAGCGAGGACTGCCACAGCGGCCGCTGCCGTCCCAGGCCGAGGGTGGCCAGGACCGCCAGATAAGAGAGCACCGTTGTAGGGTTGGTCAGGTTTAAGACGAACGCGGAGGCAAAGTCCGAATTGGCGGAGGAGTCGTCATCGCCTGCGTGCAGCGAGCGTGCCGGCTTACGGTAGTACACCACTCCGATGCCCACTAAAAACATCCCGCCGATCATGCGGATCCAGAACTCTTCGCGGATCAGAAGCTGAATCACCAGGCTGAGGCCGAACCCGGCGATAGCGCCGTACAGCGTGTCCGCGAGCGCCGCGCCCAAACCCGAGACGATGCCCGATTTCCAGCCCTTCTCGAGGGTCCGCCGGATGCAGAGCAGGTTGACCGGGCCGACCGGCGCTGCGATGATCAGGCCGGCGGTCAGCCCGCGAATCGGCAATCCTAGGTCCAACGCCATCTGCATCCGTTA
>JBAWDI010000333.1:0-6520 GCA_049590695.1 Bryobacteraceae bacterium | reverse complement strand
CAACACGCGCCGGCGCCGCTCCATCTGGGTGGCGCAACTCAGCACGTCGGTATCGGCGCAGATCACATCCACCCGGCGCGCCAGCTTGCGGTCGTTGGCGAGAACTTCGGCGGCGGCGGCGCCGGCCCCGTCATCCCCCATCAGGGGATTGCCGAGGCCCCAGGTCCGGTTTCATTTCCGTATCAAGTGTACGGAGCAGGAAATGCAAGGGTCGTACGCGCGCGCGATCATTTGCAGCTTCTTCTTGAGCGTGGCTTCATCGCGCTCCACGCTTTGTTCGACGGTCTTGCGGAGGTGCTGCTCCAGGCTGGCGGCGTTCATGGCGGTGGGCGTGATGACGTCCGCCGCTACCACGCACCCCTGCTCGTCATAGGTGTAGCTGTGGACCAGCAGCCCGCGCGGGGCTTCCGTCACGCCCACCCCAGTTCCGGCGCGGGGCGTCACGGGAACGCATCCCTCATCCTTCACGCCGTCGTGGATCAGCCGTTCCACCATGTCGAGGGCCAGCCCCAGGTCGTTGACCAACTCCACGGCTTGCGCCTTGTTGTTGTCCATGGGATTGTCGGACGGGATGGAAAACTTCAGCCGCCCGGAGGCCGTGGCGGAACGTTCCGCGATCCGGGCCGGGTTCACCGTCAGGCGCGCCAGCGAACCCACCATGAACGGCTTGCCGTGGAACGAGCTGTGCTTGGCGTGGGAATGCGCGATGGACTTCTCGTTGGTCAGCGAGCGGTAATCGGCCGCTGGGATGGTGGCCCGGTCTCCGTTCGAGACAATCATGAGTTGGTCGCCGGCGTAGTAACGGTCGGAGTCGGGAGAATAGAGCGCCGCGTACGCGGTAGGCGTGTGGCAGAAGCCGGCGTCCGGCAGGGAGGCGATGAGATCGAGCATGGCCTCCGCGTCCGGAATGGCCTCGATGAGCGCGCCGCGGATGGCGATCAACTGGTCGGCGTTGGGGACCCGCCCGAACCCGCCGGGCACCGCGTTGACGGGGTGGATGGCCCGCCCGCCGATGGTTTCCTGAATCAGGTTTCCCAGCCGCTTGAGCCGCAGCCCCAGCATGACGGCGGCGGGATGCTCGGCAGCCACGGCAATGGCGCTGGGCCGGTCGAGGTAGTCCGGCACGGCCAGGAAGAACAGGTGCAGGGCGTGACTTTGAATGCTCTCGCCGCGCATGAGCAGTTCGCGAAGCAGATCGGTCTGGGGGCTCACTTGGACGCCAAAGGCGTTCTCCGTGGCCTTGAGCGACGTCAGGGCATGCGCCGCCGAGCAGATCGCGCAGATGCGCGAGACGATAGGCGAAATCTCGTCGTAGCGGCGTCCGCGCACCAGGCCCTCCAGCAGGCGCGCGCCTTCGAATACGTCGAAACGCACGTCGGCGACGGCGTCGCCTTCCAGTTCCACGGTGATGCCCCCGTGCCCTTCCACGCGGGCTAAATGGTCGATGACGATGGTGCTCATTGGCCGGCTCCTATGGGTGCGAAGGTTCGCAGTTTGTCTTCCACCTGGCGGCGCCCGATGCCCTTCTTCTCCAGCATTTCCACCATGGAGTTGGGATTGCCGTCGTCGAGCGGCCCGCGGCAGCCGATGCACGCGATGCGCAGTTCGGGGCACCGCGCACCGCAGCCGGCCACGGTGAGCGGGCCGCAGCAGACTTCGCCGCGCTCGATCAGCAGGCAGTTGTTCTCGCGCATGCGGCATTCCGTGCACAGCGCGTAATCGGGGTAAATGGGCAGATCGCCGTTCAGCAGCCCCGCGATGGCGGCGATGAACTGGTCCTTTTCGATGGGGCAGCCGGTGATGCGGAGGTCCACTTTCACCAGCTCATGCAACGCGCGAGCCGCCAGGGAATCGTACGCACTGCCGGTCGCGCCATAGATTTCCTGAAGCAGCTTAGGACGATCGGCACCGCGATCGAGCGCCGCCACGCCGCCCCACACGGCGCAGGTTCCCAGAGCCACCAGCAGCCCGGAACGCTTCCGAATGGCCCGCAGCGTTTCGGCGTCGCGCTCCGTGAGCACGGCGCCTTCCACCAGGGCCACGTCCAGCGCGCAGCCGGTGTCGTTTCCCGAAGAGCCCATCAGGAAATCCCGGATGTCGATAAAAGAGACCAGATCCAGAAGCTCATCTTCGCAATTGAGGATGGCGAGCTGATCCCCCGCGCACCCGGTAAGGCCGAAGATTCCAACCGTCGGTTTGCCCATCCGCTTCGCTCCTTTCAAATCATCTCGGGCAGGTTGATGGCGTCCCAGTAAGTGAAGATGGGACCGTGCAGGCAGGTGTACTTATAACCGATACTACAGTGCCCGCATTTGCCGACTCCGCACTTCATGCGCCGCTCGAGCGACATGAGAATCCGGTTCTTGGGGAAGCCGAGCGCCAGCAGCCGCTTGAGGATGAACTTGTAAACCACCGGCGGGCCGCAGACCGCGGCGTACGTGCGCGCCGGGTCGATCTTGGCGAAATCGAACATGGTGGGCAGCAGGCCGACGTGGTTCTTCCACGTGCCCGAGGGGTCCGCGTCGACGGTGAGCAGGCAGTTGATATCGGCGCGGTCCACCAGGGCCGAAAGTTCCTCGCGAAAGAGCATGTCCTCGGGCCGCTTGCTGCCGTACATGAGGGTGAGGTTGTGGAACTGGTCGCGGTGGTCCAGGGCATACCAGAGCAGCGAGCGCAGAGGCGCCATGCCCAGGCCGCCGGCGGCCAGCAGCAGGTCGTTCCCGGCGATCTCCTGCATGGGATACCCGTTGCCGTAAGG
Source organism: Bryobacteraceae bacterium (assembly GCA_049590695.1). Taxonomy (GTDB): domain Bacteria; phylum Acidobacteriota; class Terriglobia; order Bryobacterales; family Bryobacteraceae; genus Fen-178. Next base: position 3,762 of record JBAWDI010000333.1, on the reverse strand, counting down.
CCCGCGGACGCCCACCACGTCGTTGGTCCGCATGCGGTAGAGCGCGCTGGTCACCCGGCCCACCTTGCGCACGCACAGTTCCAAAACCTCGGGCCGTGTGGGCGAAGAGGAAATGGAGATGGGCATTTCGCCGGTGCCGGGAATGCTCAGCATGACGAACTGGCCCGGCTGATGGCGGAAGCTGCGGACCAGGCGCTCATCCAGAAAGCGCAGCGTGAAAACCTGGGTGTTCTCCACCATCTTCTCGATGCGCACGATCCGCGCCATGTACGGCTGGTACGGATTGTCGCTCAAGACGGGATCGTGGGTAGCGACTTCATCGGCTAGCAACATTTTCCACCCTCCGCAGGCGCTCGAGCACCTGCACGACGTCGATGTTCACCGGGCAGGCGGAAATGCACCGCCCGCAGCCGACGCAGCTTGGCCGGCCATATTCGGCCACAAAACCGCGCTGCTTGTGGTAGAAACGAAACTTGATACGGCTGGCGCGCGAATGGCGAAAGTTTTCGCCGCTGCCGATCAGCGCATGGCTGGCGAAGAGGCACGAGTCCCAGAAGCGGGTGCGCGTGCCGGCGCGCGTGCCCAGCTCGACGTCGTCCGCCACGTCGTAGCAGTAGCAGGTGGGGCAGACCATGCTGCAACTGCCGCAGGAAAGGCACTGCTTTCCGAGCTCGTCCCAGACCTCGCTTTGATACTCCATCTCGAAGATCTCGGGCAGATCGCGGATTTCGACTTCGAGCTGGAAGGCGCGGCGCTTGTCGAGCGAGCGGCGCTTGTATTCGGCGATATCGGCCTCCCCCACCGGTTCGAAGAGGCGGCCGGTGGCGAGCACCATGTCGTCGCCGAGGGCGGTGCCGACCAGCACCTGGTAGTAGTCGCCGCAATCGTAGAAGAACAGGTCGAAGCCGTGGTCCACGAAATCGGCGCGCATGGAACGGCAGAAGCACTGCTTGTCGGGGACGCAATCGATACCGATGATGGCGATATGTTTGCGGCGCGCCTGGTAGTAGGGATCGTGGTACTTGCCGGTGTAGACGCGGTCCTGGATGTTCAACTTGCCGGCGTAGACGCGGTCCAGGATGTTCAAGGCGTAGATGTCGCAGGCGTGCACGCCGAACAGGACGATGCGCTTGTCCAGGCCCTCGGTGGAAGGGACGAAGCCCTCCCCGGGCCGGTAGCGGAAGAGGGCCTCGCGCGGCGGAAGAAAATACTTCTTCGGCGGCAGGATGGTGCGGTCGTAATCGAGGCGCGCATCCGACCAGTGCGTGAGCCGTTTAAAAGCGTACTTGCCGTCCTGCTCGACGGGAGCATGCAACTCCCCGAACTGCTGCACGACGGAAGCGAATAAATCCAGCTTATCTTTCGGAAGCTTCAGGATCTTCACTACCAGCCTCCTGTGTCAACTCCAGTATAAGAGAATAATCTCCGAAATGGGAAGGGGGGGGCAGGGGCCGGGACGGGGGGCTGGGGGGCAGGCAGACGCAGGGTTGTGTTGCGCGGAGTGCTTGACGCGGAACTGGGGCCGGGTTAGGGTAAGGACAGGGGGGGCCTCGCATGACCATCGAAATCACCCGGCCCGAAATTGAATCGCTGATTCATCAACAGCTTCAGAGCGGTGCGTTCGTGGACGCCGAGGATGTCATCCTCCGGGCGCTCCGGTCTTTCGCGCCCGAGGCGAGGCCGGTTTTCGATAAGCAGCGGGCGCTTGCTGCGGGCGCACGCATCCGCGAATTGAGCAAAGGACTCACGCTTGGAGGCCTGACCATCAGAGAACTGATCGATGAAGGCCGTCCGTGAGCCGGTTTGTACTCGACAACACGGTCACGATGGCGTGGTGCTTCACCGAGGAAGCGACCGAATTCACGAAGACGCTGCTGAGCCGCCTTTCAAGTCTGACCGATAGCGCGGTCGTTCCGGCCTTGTGGCTGTACGAGGTAGCCAACGTGGTCGAACTGGCGGTCCGAAAGGGCCGCATTCCGGAGGAGAAGGCACTGGCTTTTCTCGAGAGTCTCGCCGACCTGCCCATCGAAGTGGAAAATCCGAGCCGGACGCAGGTGTTCGTGACGGTGCGGACGTTGGCCGGTCAATACCAGCTCACCAGTTCCGACGCCGCATACCTGGAACTGGCCGTTCGTCACAAACTGCCCCTCGCATCGCTCGACAGGGCGATGTCGAGAGCCGCTGTGGCCGCAGGCCTCAGCACCGTTCAGGCGTGAAGGGGGCGCAAGATAGGCCACGGTTGAATCATTATGCGGATGGAGTAGGGCGAAAGAGCATGGAACTCACCGTCCGGATTCCCGATGAGCTGGCCAGTCGCATGTGCGGATTCCGGCGCCGACCTCTCTCGCCGCGCCCTCGAAGCCCTGGCGCTCGAAGAATTCAAGAGCGGTCGCATCACCAAGCCCGAGTTGCGGCGGCTGCTCGGTTTTGGAACCAGGTACCAGCTCGACGGGTTCCTAAAGTCCCACGGCGTGTATGAAGACTACACCGCGGAAGATTTTGAGCGGGACCGCGACGCCGTGAAACAACTGGGATTCTAACCGGTGCGGCTCATCATCGCCGCTACGCGGCCGGTTAACTACCTCCCAAAACTTACCCCTTTTTGAAACACGGGGGGGCAACTAAACCCGTTTCGGGCACAAGTCTTTCATGCAGCAGTCGTTGCACCGCGGATTATGCGGCCTGCACCAATACTCTCCGATCTCCCAACACGGTGAGTCCATCATGCCGGGAAATTCCGGGTAAAGAGATCTGGCCTTGTACACCACCTGCATGGGTTCATCAGATGGGCAGAGACCGAGGCGGGCAAACACTCGGCAGACCTGCACATCCGCCGAGATGTCAACAGAGTAGAAATCGGCGAATTTAATCTTGAACTCACGTGCAAGAATGTTGACGGCCATTGTTGCGATTTTCTGACCTGCGCCGTCGAATTGAAGAAAACGATAAACAGCTTCGGCACTGGATGGCTCATCTGTCCAGATGCGGGAGGCATCGCTTACATAACCGTCCTTGATCCGGTGAACTGCGGAGCAGAAAACGCCGCCCATCTTGTCGGGAAAGCGGTGCAGCGGCTCCGGCTTCGACATCAGTTCGTTTACTTGTTCCCGAGACAGTTTGGAGAGGTCTTCTATTGAGAACTCACCAAAATCTCGCTCTTTCATTCGTTGTGAGATCTTGTACGGGATCAGCCAAGCCTTCTTGTACCGAATCTGGCGATCCATTAAGCAGGCAAGAACGAAGGCGTGGGGATGTGTACCGAGGGCATCCACGAGGGCATCAGCATCGGGATCGCCCGCTAACTCGACCCGCTGTTTTCTTTTGGCTTCGAACAGACTTCGCCCTTGCTTAACCAGCTCGTCGCGTATAGCTATTTCGCTCATGTTCATCTTGTTGAGAGCATGCGCCAACAACCCACCCTTTATGAGACATCCATGGCGCCCGTTCCCAGTGATCCCCCGTCCGCGACCGGGCCCGATCTTCGGAGTTTCCAGAAACTGGCTCTCCTCGCCCCAGGGTTTAGACCGAAGTTCCAAGACGCGCGGCGAAGTATCTGCTTGATGGCGTGGGAGATGGGGCAAGAAGTGACTTTCGGTTTCTGGCTACACGCCCAGCAACTCCAACGCGCGGGCTTGTAGCGGCGTCAGTTCTGTGAGCTGTTGAAACGCGGCGCCGCTGGCCTCGTTGGGGATGCGGCACAGGTTTCGGGTGCGCGTGCCGAGAATCGCCATCAGAGTGTCGAAGCTGTGTACCGGGAAGCCG
>JBAWDI010000332.1:0-4715 GCA_049590695.1 Bryobacteraceae bacterium | reverse complement strand
GGCAAGCGCCGCGGCGTCCCAGGCGCCCGCCGCGAAAGCCCCCAGACCCAAGGTGGCGGAGGTGGCCCCGCCGGCCCGCTACCGGACACTGGGCAAGACCGGGCTCAAGGTCTCGACGGTGGGCTACGGGTGCATGATTACGTCCGATTCCAGCGTGATTTCCCGGGCGGTCGACATGGGCATCACCTATTTCGACACGGCGCGCGGGTACCAGTCGGGCAACAACGAGCGCATGGTGGGGGCGGCGTTGAAGGGGTCTCGCAGCAAGGTGGTGATATCGAGCAAATCCGAGTCGAAGACCGCCGCGGAGGCCATGGAGCATCTCGAAACCAGCCTGAAGGAACTGGGCACGGACTACCTGGACATCTGGTACATGCACGCGCGGGACACTGTGGCGGCCATTCCGGACGAGCAGATCGCGGTCTGGGAGAATGCCAAGAAACAGGGGAAGATCCGCCACATCGGAATCAGCACCCACAACCCCGCCGCGATTGTGGACCGCGTCCTGGCGGTGGGGAAATTCGAGGTGGTGTTGAGCACGTACAACTTCACGGTGGGCGGTGCGAACGACCCCGCCTACAAGAAGCTGGTGGACGCGGGCATCGGCATGGTGGCCATGAAGGTGATGGCGCCGGCCAGCCGCGCGGGCGGGTTCTCGAACCTGCCTGGCTACCGGGCCGATCGCATGGACCGCGTGACGAAACCGGGCGGGCCGTTGGCGGCGCTGAAGTGGGTGCTGCGCGACCAACGCTTCGCCACCACCATTCCCAGCATGACCGACATCGACCAACTGGAGATGAATTTCCGTGCCATGTCGGAGCCGTTCACCGCGGCCGACGAGAAACTGCTGGCCCAGATCGACGAAGACATTCGCCCGCTTTATTGCCGCATGTGCTACCAGTGCATCGGCCAGTGCCCCAAGGGCGTGCGGGTCGCGGACACCATCCGGTACCTGTCCTACGCGGATTTCTACGGGCAGTTCGCGCTTGGCCGGGAGCACTTCCTGGCGCTGCCGGAAGAGGCGCGGGCGGTGCGCTGCCGCGATTGCGGCGAGTGCCAGGTGCAATGCCCCAACGGGGTCCACGTGGCGGAGCGGCTGGTGCGCGCGCAGGATTTGTTCGCGTAGCGAGCAGGCTTTCAGCGATCAGCCGCGCCCGAGTGGCTGAAGGCTGATAGCTAACCGCTGAAAGCTTCTTACCTTACATGACTATCCTCCACTGTCTTGCAGATGAAATATATCTGGACATAGGATGAGAACATGAAAGAGCCGGGCGCGAGCCAAGGCCAGCCGGCATCGGAGCTCATCTCGAAAAGAATCGTCGAACTCGGGGACTGGCACGGGGAAACCCTCAGCAGAATGCGCAGGCTCATCAGGGAAGCGGACCCGGACGTCGTCGAGGAGTGGAAGTGGAGGGGCACTCCGGTTTGGTCGCACGACGGCATCATCTGCACTGGCGAATCCTACAAGAATGTCGTGAAGCTTACCTTCTCCAAGGGCGCGTCTCTGAAGGATCCGGCCCGTCTCTTCAACTCGAGTCTCGAGGGAAACGCACGCCGCGCGATCGACATCCACGAAGGAGAAGAAGTTGACGAGTCCGCCTTCAAGGCGCTCGTTCGCCAAGCGGCCGCCCTCAACAGTTCCGGCAAGTCGAAGCCTTCGAAGAAAGCGAAGTCCTAAGGGATTCCGCCCCTGAACAGGTCCGACATCGGGGTGGCGGAGGTCTTGTTCCGCCCGAGCGCACCCAGGTTGAAGATGGCCTCGACAGTCGCAAGGAGCGAATAGTGGGAATACTGGCTTACGTGCTTTTTTCCAGTTTCATGACGGCCACGTAACTCAGGTTGCGGTAGAGTTGGTTGTAATCGAGGCCAAAGCCACCGCAGCAGAAGCATACGGTGTGCGCAACCGGAGGGTCCAGACCGGGAATTCCAGTGGAATTGCCTGGATGGGGCCGTTCACTGTCCGCCCGGGTCGAGATCCACGCAGACCTTTCTTGGACAACAATGGAGATAGCACCACATTTGGAGATCACGATACGGCACACGGTTTGTCTGTGAGAAAGGTGAGCGATGAGAGGGTTGAACCTGTTCGCACTGGCTCTGGTTGCGGCGTCGGGGGGCGCATGGACCCAGCAACCCACTGTTGGGCAGACGCGCGGTGAAGTCGAAAAGCCCGGTCGAAACTTCTCTTCCAGTGGCGATGCCCGGCTGAACGACTACATCCGCATGTCGCTGGATCGGAATCCTGGACTCAGCCAGGCGTTGGCGCAATACCGTGCCGCTCTACAGCGATTGCCGCAGGTCGCCGCGCTACCGGACCCGATGCTGGCCTTCACGAACTACCTGCGCACGCCGGAGACTCGCGTCGGTTCGCAGACCAACGTCATTACGCTGTCACAACAGTTTCCGTGGTTCGGGACCCTGGGAATGCGCGAGCAGGTGGCGGCCAAGGAGGCGGCGAGCTACCGCCAGCAATACGAGGCCGCCAAGGATGAGGCCGTGCGGCAGGTCAAGACCGCCTATTACAGCCTCGCGTTCATCGATCTCGCGCTCGGCATCAACGATGAGGAGCGGCTCCTGCTCGACCACTATGAGAAGCTCGCGGAAGCGCGCTATCGGCAGGGCGCCGGACTCCAGCAGGCCGCCGTGAAATTGCAGGCAGAGATCACGCGCGTTCAAAGTAGGCTAGAGGGATTGAGATCGCGTCGCGTGGATGCCGAAGCTTCACTCAACACCTTGATGGTTCGGCCGGCGGAGACGCCGGTAGCCGGAATCAAGCTGCCGCCTGTCCCGGCTGTCGATATCGACTACAAACAGCTCTATCAGGCCGGGCGTCGAAATCGTCCCGAGGTGCTGGCGTCGCTGCTCGAGATCGAGCGGGACGAAAAGCGGATCGAATTGGCGCGCAAGGATTACTGGCCGAGTTTCTCGGTTGGCGGCACGTTCGTCAACGTTCTCGCCCGGCCGGTGGCTCCCGGCGCCACGCCCCCCGACAGCAATGGGATGAATGTGTGGAGCGTCAATCTCGGCATCAGTTTGCCCTTGCACCGCGGCAAGTACGACGCCGGGGTCGCGGAGGCCACGGAGGCGAAAGTCGCCTCCACGCACGGCTACCAGGAAACGGTGAACGCCGTCGAATCTTCCATTCGTGAAGTTGGTTTCCGCATCGGCACGCTGCGCGAGCAGATGACCCTGTTCAACACCACGCTGGTTCCGCAAACGCAACAGTCGCTCCGATCCGCCGAAGCCGCTTACTCGACGGGCAGCCTGGGAGTGCTCGACCTGCTGGACAGCGAGCGCGTGCTGCTGGAAGTGCGTTTGGGTCTGGCGCAATTGGTCACCGACTACATGAAATCGCTGGCAGACATGGAACGCGCCATCGGCTCGCCGTTTCCGGAGGTGAAGCCGTGAAATCCCGCTCGCAGAAAGTCTCCGGGGCGTTGGCTCTGCTGTTGCTCGGCGCCGCCGTACCGGTGGCCCTCATCTGGAACCCGTGGCGCTGGTCCTGGGCGGACGCTCTCACTGCTCACCTGCGCGCCGGCCCCGCGGCCGGACCTGTACAGAATCAGGCGACGGCCCCGGCGAATCCTCCCCAACAGCGCAAGATCAAGTACTGGCGCGCTCCCATGAATCCCAACTACATCTCCGACAAGCCGGGCAAGTCGCCCATGGGCATGGACCTGATTCCGGTGTATGAGGACGCGCAGCCGCAGGAAACCGGGATCCGGGTGGACCCCAACTTCCTTCAGAACTTTGCCGTGAGGACAGTGAAAGCCGAGACGGGCTCGATTCCCGTAGACATCCGCACGGTCGGTCTGCTCAACTACAACGACAAGAACCTGGCGTTCATCAACACCAAGTTCGATGGATGGATTGAAAAGGCCTATGTCAACTACGTTGGCGAGTCCGTGAACCGGGGCCAGGTGCTCTTTGAAATCTATAGCCCGGAGCTCGTGACTACCGAACAGGACTATCTTTCCGCGCTCGAATATGTCCGGAAGCTCTCGGAAGGCGCGGAGCCCGATGCGGTGGCGCGCGCCCGTTCGCTGCTCGACGCCACCCGCGGGCGGCTGCGGTACTGGGACATCACGGAAGGCCAGATCGACGAGTTGCAGCGGTCGGGTAAGATCACGCGAAGGCTGCAGGTGGTTTCGCCGGTTGCGGGGGTGGTGGTTTCCAAGATGAGCGATTCGCTGGAAGGTGTGAAGCTGGCCCCCGGAATGAACGTGTACAAGATCGCCGACCTTTCCACGATCTGGGCGTCGGTGGAAGTTTACGAAGATCAGCTTCGGTACGTCGAGCCCGGCAGACTGGCCGACATCACGGTCGATGCCTTCCCCAATCGCCACTGGAGCGGAAAGGTGATCTACCTCGATCCCACGGTCAACCAGCAGACCCGCACACTGAATGCCTACGTGCAGATTCCGAATGGGGATTACAAGCTGCGCCCGCAGATGTACGCGAATGTGGAGGTGCGTGTCCCGGTGGTGTCGGGCGCGGTCAAGGTACCTGAAGAGGCGGTGTTGCACAGCGGCGAGCGCAGCGTGGTGATCGTCGAAAAGGCGAAGGGCCTGTTCGAGCCGAGGGAAGTTGAATTGGGTGCATTAGGCGGCGGCTATCGCGAAATCCGCAAAGGTGTGCGGGCCGGCGAAACGGTAGTGGCCTCATCGCAGTTCCTCATTGACTCGGAAAGCAATCTGAAAGAGGCCATTCAGACC
>JBAWDI010000331.1:0-9608 GCA_049590695.1 Bryobacteraceae bacterium | reverse complement strand
GCTTCCATCAGCACCGAACGGATATCCAGGCGGGTGGTCTGGAGCGCGGGCGCCAATCCGAAGAAGAGGCTGGTGAGCGCCGCGACCCCCAGCATGGCGACCAGCACGCGCGCATCCAGCTCAATGGGATGCCACAACTCGAAGTCTTTGGCGCCCAGGCTCTTCAGCCAATCGATGGCGAATGCGCCGATGCCAACGCCCACGGCGCCTCCGCCCAGCGCCAGCAACAGGCTCTCCATCAGGAGTTGCCGCACAATGGCCGCCCGGCTGCCGCCCAGCGCCATGCGGGTGGCAATCTCGCGGCCGCGCGCGCCCGCCCGGGCCAGCAGAAGCCCGGCGATGTTCACGCAGCCGATGAGCAGCACCATCAGGGCGGCGGCCCAGGCGAGCAGCAATTCGCCGCGCATGTCCGCGGTCGATCCGCTCTGAAAGGGCACGATGCGCTGCTCGATGGTTAGATCTCTCGGGACATGCGCTTGTTCCGCAATGCCGGGGCTGAGCGCCTTCAGCTCATCGGCGGCCGCGGCCCAGGAGAAGCCCGGTTTCACACGCGCGATTACGACATAATTCTGCCCCGATCCTTCCCCGGTGCGGGATGGCCGCAAGGGAGTCCACACGTCCACGGGAAGGCTGGTACGGAAGCCGCGGGGCATGATCCCCACCACGGTATACGGCTCGCCGCGCAGAGCGATGGCCCGGCCCAGCGCCGAAGTGTCTTCGCCGAGCACGCGCCGCCAGAACTCATAGCTCAGAACCGCGACTGCGGGGCCGCCGGGGGTATCCTCGGCGCGGCTGAACTCCCGTCCAAACCGCGGAGCGATTCCTAAAACCCGGAAGAATCCGGCGGAAACGCGCTGCTGCCGGACGTATTCGAGATGTCCCTGGGCCGCGAAGTTGACGCCGCTATCGCCTCCGAACGCCGCTACATCCAGGGCACGCGAGCCATCGCGGACACCCTCGAACAAGGCTCCGGTCTGGTCTTCCTGCTCGCCTTCCTTGCCGTTCTGGCGCCAGTGGGTGTCGACCAGCGCCAGGCGGTCCAGATCGGGGTACGGCGCGGGACGCAACAGAACGGCGTCCAGCACGCTGTAGATGGCGGTGTTGGCGCCGATCGAGAGGCCCAGCGTAGCCAGCACCACGAGCGTGAAGGCCGGACTCTTGCGAAGCTGGCGAAGGGCGAAGCGAATGTCGTTCCAGAGCGGCATAGAGCATTCCAGGTGCAACCGCCGTGCCAGACCCCGGGGGGCGAAGAGCGTGCTTTTCCTTTAACTTACGCGGCGGACTGCGCGTGCGGTGTCCGGTTGCGGGACGAGGCTGGTCGAAGTCGATACACGGGAGCCTGGCGGCCCGCGGATTATTTTTGAGAACCCCGGCGGCATCGAGGAACTACTTTTCGAATATAAGTTTTTTTGGACGGGCGAGTAGGTCATTCGTCTGGTTTCCATCGAACCTCTGGTGTGGTGAGCTATCCAAAGGGGGCGCACGCCATGGACGATACGGCTCGTAGTTGTTTCGTTTCCGCGTTGTTCGTAGGGGGAACGGAGGACGAACGATCGTTGGTGCGGGAGGTCTTCCGCGAGTGCGGCTGGAGGCTCTTCGAGGCGCCGGACCGGCAGCGGGCCACCCAGTGTCTGAGACGGCATCGGGTTCATGTGGTAATCGCCAAAAGCGATCTGCCGGACGGAAGTTGGCAGGAGATGCTCGGCCACCTGCGCTGTCTGGTGTGCCCCCCGCTGCTGATTGTCACCTCCCACACGGCCGACGAACAGCTTTGGGCGGAAGTCTTGAACATCGGCGGCTACGACGTTCTCGCGCAGCCTTTCGAACGCGACGAAATGGTGCGCGTGGTGGCTTCCGCGCGGCGCCACTTCGACTACCAGCCGGAGCGCGCCCGCGCGCAGGAGGCCGGTCTGGTCGCCAGCGTGGCGTGACGGGACGCACGCATCCGGCGGCCCCCGGAGTATTCCCTCTTGACAGTGGTTCTGTGCGCTTTAGAACACTGTTCCCGTAACCCTAACACACTTCATATAGATAAAGTTCTTGACGTCCCACTATATATTGGGTCACTATTACGAAGGCGATTCTATCAGCAGGGACCCTCAGGAGAACCGGCGCATGGGACAATTGTCTGTGGATTTAAGTGCGAAAATGGAAGTATTGAAGACCAGACCAGCCACCAGAATTAAGACGGGGGTTTCTTTCCCGCGTTATTTCACGTCACGGCTCGAACCCGGCAAGACCCCGTACGACGAGGTCCAATGGGAAACGCGCACCGCCTCCATCGGCAACGATAAGGGCGACGTGATCTTCGAGCAGCGCGATGTGGAGGCGCCCGTGGACTGGTCGCAGACGGCCACCAACATTGTCGCCTCCAAGTATTTCCATGGCAAACTCGGGGCGCCCGAGCGCGAAACCAGTGTGGCGCAACTTGTGCAGCGCGTGGTGGACACCATGACCGAGTGGGGCAAGCAGGACGGCTATTTCAAGACCGATGAAGACGGCGAGAACTTCCGCTTGGAACTGGCCCACCTGATGCTGACGCAGAAGGCGTGTTTCAACTCGCCGGTGTGGTTCAACGTGGGAGTGAAGGAAGCGCGCGGCTACGGCTGGATCTACGACAAGAAGGGCGACCGGGTGGCCAAGCTGGAAGCCGGCGTGGTGCAGCCGCAGTGCTCGGCGTGTTTCATCGTTTCGGTGAAAGATTCGCTGGAATCCATTCTCGACCTGGCCAAGACGGAAGGCATGCTGTTCAAGTGGGGTTCGGGCACGGGCTCGAACCTCTCGGCGCTGCGCGAGGAGAACGCGGTGCTGTCGGGCGGCGGCCGCGCCTCCGGGCCGCTCTCGTTCATGAAGGGCTTCGATGCGTTCGCGGGCGTGATCAAATCGGGCGGGAAGACGCGGCGCGCGGCCAAGATGGTGATCCTCAACACGGACCATCCCGATATCGAGCAGTTCATCTGGTGCAAGGCCAAGGAAGAGAAGAAGGCCTACACGCTGGTGGAAGCCGGGTACGATGCGTCGCTCGACGGCGAAGCCTACAGCTCGATCTTTTTTCAGAACGCCAACAACTCCGTGCGCGCCACCGACGATTTCATGCAAGCCGCCGAGCGCGACGACGATTGGTGGACCAAATCGGTATCCAGCGGCCAGCCGGTGCGCCGCTACAAGGCGCGCGACCTGCTGCGGCAGATCGCCGAAGCCACGCACCAGTGCGGCGACCCCGGCATGCAGTTCGACACCACCGTCAACCGCTGGCACCCGTGCAAGAACACGGCGCGGATCAACGCCTCGAATCCGTGCTCGGAGTACATGTTCCTGGACGATTCGGCCTGCAACCTTTCGTCGCTGAACCTGATGAAGTTCGTGGGCCCCGACGGGCAGTTCGACGTGGAAGCCTTCCGGCACGCGGTGGATACGCTGATTCTGGCGCAGGAGATCATCGTCGATAACGCCAGCTATCCGACGCAGAAGATCGGCGAGAACTCGCACAGCTTCCGGCCGCTGGGCCTGGGGTTCGCCAACCTGGGCGCGCTGCTGATGTCGATGGGCCTGCCCTACGACAGCGACCAGGGCCGCGACCACGCCGCCGCCATCACCGCGGTGATGTGCGGGCAGGCGTATCTGACCAGTTCCCGGGTGGCCGAAGCCATGGGGACGTTCGCCGGGTACGCGGTGAACGAGCAGCCTTTCCTGGAAGTGATCCGCATGCATCAGGACGCGGTGGGCCGCATCAACCGCAACAATGTTCCCACGGCGCTCTACCGCGGCGCGGGCGAGTGCTGGGAAGACGCGTATGAATCCGGCCGCCGCAACGGGTACCGCAATGCGCAGGTGACGGTGCTGGCCCCGACCGGCACCATCGGTTTCATGATGGATTGCGACACCACCGGCATCGAGCCCGACCTGGCGCTGATCAAGTACAAGAAGCTGGTGGGCGGCGGGGTCATCAAGATCGTCAACAACACGGTGCCGCAGGCGCTCATCAAGCTGGGCTACACGCCCGGCCAGGTGGAGCAGATTGTCAGCCACATCGATTCCACCGGCACCATCGAAGGCGCGCCGCACTTGAAGCCGGAGCACCTGGCGGTGTTCGATTGCAGCTTCCGGCCGCAGAACGGCGTGCGCTCCATCCACTACATGGGGCACGTGCGGATGATGGCGGCGGTGCAGCCGTTCATTTCGGGCGCGATTTCGAAGACCATCAACATGCCCGAGGAATCCACGGTGGAAGACATCGTGAACGCCTACACCGAGAGCTGGAAGCTGGGGCTGAAGGCGGTCGCCATTTATCGGGACAATTCGAAGAAAGTGCAGCCGCTCAGCTCGGGGTCGGGGAAGGGCGAGAAGAAGACCGCGGGGGCGTCCCCCAGCGGGGCTACGGCTCCGGTGGAAAAGGTGGTTTACCGGCCCATCCGCCGCAAGCTGCCGGACGAGCGCCGCTCCATCACGCACAAGCTATCGATCAGCGGCCACGAGGGTTACATCACGGTGGGGATGTACGACGACGGCTCGCCGGGTGAAATTTTCATCACCATGGCGAAGGCCGGCTCGACTATTTCCGGCCTGATGGATGCGTTTGCCACGGCGGTCAGTTTCAACCTGCAATATGGCGTGCCGCTGAAGTTTTTGGTGGACAAGTTCGCGCACGTGCGGTTCGAGCCCAGCGGCTGGACCGGCAACCAGCAGATCCCGTATGCGAAGTCCATCACGGATTACATTTTCCGCTGGCTGGGCGCGAAGTTTCTAGGCCCCGAGTACGCGGCGGGCGAGGTTGGCGAGAGTCCCAATCTTCGCCCCACCGAAGCGGACCCGCAGCAGGAACTGCCATTTGTGCCCTTCACGCCCGACGCCCCGCTGTGCTCCGAGTGCGGCTCGATCATGACGCGCAACGGAAGCTGCTACAAGTGCGGGAATTGCGGGGGGACGAGCGGGTGCAGCTAGCGCGTGACCCGTGCGAGTCGGTCCCAAATCGCATTGTCGAGAGCCAAGAGCGGCCACTTCAAGTGTTTTGGAGCGCCTTCCAAAAGAGTAAGTCCCTGCGCGTCCCCAACGGCGTGCCCGACTGCTTTTGACACAAAGCGACGAATGTGAACATCTGGTTTTGCTGTTTGCGCTCGGAATAGCATTCGCAAATATTGAAACCCCGAGAGCCCAAATCCGCGTACTCCCAGCGCTTCGTAGTCGCCCGGTTTAGCCTTTCTTGCCCACTGTCTCAGCCGTGATGTCTCCGACGAACCCTTGAACGCGCTCTGCGCCTGAAGAAGGTGAGTCAGTACGCCAACTAAAGTCGCGGCGCGTTCTTCGTCCCGAAGAGCTTCGCCAACCGTGCCACCGAGTCTTTGGACAGCACCCCATCCACGACATCGCGCGGCCCCACGAGCACTGTTGCCACGTCGCCCGCGATCTGCGATGTAACTGCTACCAGTACGACATCTTCGTTGCGCGCGTTGAACGCGTCTGGCGAAACGACCACGGCCGGTCTTCGCTTTGTCGAGGTCAGGTCGGTAAACGGAAACGAAACGAGGACAACATCGCCCTGCCTATACGTTGTCGTAGACGGCGTCCTCCTCGTTGTCCCAGAACTCGAAGCTGCGTTCGGCTGCCTTCAACCACGCCAACTCGTCTTTCAGGCCGTGCAGTTCCTCTTCCGAGAACACGCGGTAGACCTCGCCATTGACTGCGCCCTTCACTTCCTCCAGCGGCCTGAAGACCCCGTTCTCATAACGTGCAGGGATGCTCATATCTCAAGAGTAGTCCCAGGGCGCCGTGTTCGGCAGCGCCTCCACCAAGCTTCGCGCGACCGAGGCCGACCCGGAGCAGAATCTCTCTTTTGCGCCCGTGGCGGCTGACGCCCCGCTGTGTTCCGAGTGCGGCTCGATCATGACGCGCAACGGAAGCTGCTACAAGTGCGGGAATTGCGCGGGCACCAGCGGGTGTAGCTAGGGGCGACGGCGCGTGGGACCTGACGGGACCGCTGGGCGCAGCGAATCCCGGCAATGATAGACTTTTGGCATGCTGGCGGTGTTCCTGGCAGTTCGGGCGGCACGGAGCAGTCGCTCTCCGTTTTCGTCGACCGGGGGTGCTCAATGAGATCTGCCACTAAGGTCCGGTGTATGCGCCTGCCCTGGGTGTTTGGCCTGACGGTTGCGCGACTCTGGGCGCAGGGGCCGCCTTTTCAAATCGATGATCCGGTGCCGGTTGACCTGCATCACTACGAGTTCTACATCTTCGGCGCGATGGACGGGACCACTGCAGAGATCGACTCGACAGGGCCGGCTCTTGAGTTCAACTGGGGCGCGCTGCCGAGAGTACAGCTTCACGCGATTCTGCCCTGGGGCGCCATCGCACCGTCGAACAACCCGATTTACCTCCCCGGAGGCACCGGCCCCGATGCTTTTGGACTGATAGATGCGGAATTGGGCGTGAAGCTTGCGTTTTATAAGGAAACCAAATACCTTCCGCAGATCGGCTCCTTCACTATGTTCGAGATGCCGACGGGAAGTTATGCACGAGGTCTCGGCGTGGGGAAGGTCTGGTACAAGCTTCCCCTTTGGTTGCAAAAGAACATCGGGCACTGGCTCCTTGACGGCGGAGCCGGTTATCAGGTGGTTCCACGGACCGGCTACCGCGATTTTCCGTACGGTGGCTTCCTGCTGAAATACAGCTTTGGCGCGCGGTTGGAACTCGGTGGCGAGGTGTTTTCGCATGGACGAGAGGGCTTTGCCGCCGCGCAAACCGAGGCTTCAACCATGATCGACCTCGGCGGCTACTACCACTTCAAGCATCACCCCGGTGAAGAGTTCCTGTTTTGCTACGGCCACTCGGTCGCCGGCCAGACCGAAAACTACGCCTATGTGGGTATGTACTGGACATGGGGAGGGGATGGGAATCAACCGAACGCCCGACTGGCTTTCCAGCGTAATCCACTTGAACGATAAGCCGCCGACCCGCCCACTGGTAGATCCATGAGCCGTGGCAGTTGTTTAGGTTCAAGAGGCCAGCGCGTCCAACAGCACCTCTCGGTTCTTGGCGATAACCGCGAGGTGAGCGTGCTACCTCAATAGTAGTCCCAAGGCGCCGCGCCTCCACCAAGCTTCGCGAGACCGAAGCCGACCCGCAGCAGGAGTTGCCATTTGCGCCCGTGGCGGCCGACGCCGCGCTCTGTTCCGAGTGCGGCTCCATGATGACGCGCAGCGGAAGCTGCCACAAGTGCGTGAATTGCGGGGGGACCAGCGGCTGCATCTTGGGGGCGCCGCCCGGCCCGACTAGCGCGCGGCGGCGCGCAGGTCGCCCCGTTTTAGCCAGTTGGCGAGGAACAACCCGGCGATGACAAAGGCCGGACCGGCGATCGTGAGAATCCAGATCAGCCTGATTGCCGGGGGCACCGGGCGCGACATGGACACGACCCACGCGACATACAGCAAGCCGGCGGCAGCATAAAGCGCCGCCCCGATCCACTCCCAGCGCCAAGCCAGCACCAGGGCGGCGATCAGCACGAACGATGGAATCAGATGCATGGTCAGCGCCAGCGCTGTCTGCCAGAACCCAAGGCGCCCGTCGAAAACATCAAGGGCGAAAAGGCTCAGAAAGGCGATGAACAGGATCGACAGTGCGCGCGGCGTCCAAAACAACGCGCGCTTCGAGAGTTGAGTCATGTTGCCTCCTCTTCAGAGACTACGCCCGCAACCTGCGAAGAATCCTTCTGGATAGCTTACAAAATGCTGACAGAATCCTCATTCCCCGCGCGGCTGTAGAAACTCCCACCACTGCCCTGTGCCTCGGCTGGTATCCAGGATAATAGTCCCATGAGACTGGTCGCCCTGGCAGTACTCGGCGCCGCATCACTGTGCGCGGAAACCCCGGCTGAACTCGAGAAACTGCTCGCCACGGCGACCGAACCCGGCGTCGTCATGGTGGAGATCGCGCGCCAGTATGCCATCGCCGGCGACCGGAACCAGGCGCTGGCGTGGTTCCAGAAGGCCGTGGCGCTGAACCCGGAGTACACCCCGGAGTTCGATCGCGCGAAACTGCGCCCCATCTCGATCCTCAAAGTGAAGCTGCAGGCTTTGGCAGACTGGGTTGGAGCGCGAAGCGCGCCGGCGGAGGATATCGGTTTCCGCGGTTCTCGATCTGGCCGCCCGCGACTGGCTGAACAATAGCGGCGCGGAAATCGGGGGCGATGAAGAGCAAGCTCGCCTTCTGAAGGCCGCATCGAAGTGCTTTGGGACCCTCGCGGGCGGCAATGCTCATCGGGCGGAGAATGCACGGCGAGCCGTGCGCCAGCGTCTGCGGCGGCACTATGGCCGCTGACGCTCTGATCGATACAGGCGCTATGCTGGCGCTGCTGGACAGAACGGATCGCTGGCACCGGATCTCGGTAGATGCGTTCCAGCAACTGCGGCTGCCTCTGGTAACCTCCGAAGCGGTGCTGACGGAACTGTTCCACCTGGTTGGCGACAGCCGTCATGAGATGGAGGCCGCGTGGCGGTTCGTGCGCTCTGGCGCCATCGTGCTGGCGGCGATCGAGGATTCGGAACTTCCGCAGGTACAAGCGCTGATGTCGCGCTATTCGGATCGCCCCATGGATTTCGCGGATGCTACTCTCGTGTATCTCGCGAAGCGTGAGGGTTTGTCCACCCTCTTCACCGTGGATCATGCGGACTTCGACACGTATCGAATAGAAGGCCGCCGCCGGTTCCGCGTGCTTCCGGCGAGCCGGCCGTAACGGTGCCGCACCAAGTGCGGCAACCGCGGGGGAACCAGGCTTAAACCGTTATGTTCTTAATCCATATGTCATGCAAGTTGCATGTGCTGGCGACTATAACACCGCCCTTATATCCAGCGGGCAGGGTATGCTCGGAGGCCGGCTCGTCTTTCCAGGTGAAGGTCTTGCGATCGAGAAACGTGCCGTTATCGAGAACCACGGAGTGGCTGACGATGTAATGCGGTTCGCTCATAGGATGAGGGGTGCGGACGGTTATTTTGCCGCCGCTAATCTGGACAACGGGCACGTGCAGCGCTTCCTTACCCTTCCAGTGGCCGGGGTTGTCTTGGGTAAATAACACGTTGGTCCAAGCAGCGGGCGCCGCTGCCTCGGCCGGACGAGATAGTGTGGCGATCGCCGCGGTACCCGTGAGGGCGGTAACAATTAGATCTCTGCGTTTCATATTGGGCCCCTTTCTTGTACTCATTTATAGTGCATCCGTTCTGCAGGTCCAGGCCGCCGGTTCATCGAGACGCCGAGAGCAGACTCCTTGCGGAAGAAAGACAAGAGACTCTCGACGGGAGGAGGAGCCGGCCTCCTTATGCCGTCAGACCCGTTCTTCGGGTTCGCGCTACCTCGCTTCACCCGTGGCGTGGAGCTGGAAACCATCGCGTTTATTATAGTCCAAAACACCAGGGCATATGGCGACGACCTCAAGGGCCAAGCCGGGCGCCAGCAGGGATGCGCATATCGCGATAGCCGTCGCACCGCGCCGGATTCCGGCACTCTTCCAAGGCTTCCAAGCGTTGTGGGAAAGCGCCTCCGGCAGCCCCAGCGCACCTGGGCCGTAAATAGAGCTATGATTCCTTCATTGAAACCGCTCCGGTTGCTCCTTCTCTGGGGT
>JBAWDI010000330.1:0-7783 GCA_049590695.1 Bryobacteraceae bacterium | reverse complement strand
CACGACATCCCATTTTCCCCTGCGCACGTCGAAATCAATTCAAATCGTTTTTGCTACGATCAGGGCTAAGCCTTGAGGGATGTGGTGGTTACAAGCCCTATTGCAAAAACGTTGGGACAGCAGTGGGGCAGACGCATTTTACGGATTTGGCAATAAATGCGTCTGACCCCTTTTCCCCTACCGTCCTGGCACGCCGATCCATCCCCGCGTCGTGAAATCGGTCAGCGTCAGCATGAGCATGAAGAACAGCGTCACGAGATAGTGATAGACTCCAAGCATGAGCCGAGTTGAGGAGATCGAGGCCGCTATCGATGGCTTGCCTCCGGAAGAATACCGGCACATCGTCCAATGGTTTCGTGTGCGCGAACAACAGCAGTGGGACCAACAGATGGACGCCGACTCCTCCGCGGGCAAGCTCGATTTCCTTTTTGACGAAGCAGAAAGTGAATCGGCGAAAGGCCTCCTTCGCGAGTGGCCGTCTCCAGAGTGAGATCCGCAGGCACACGGCGATTCTGAAGACTCTTCCAGGCGTTGCCGTCTGAAGTTCAAAACCTCGCCGTCAAGAATTATCGGCTATGGCGACGGAACCCGAATCATCCCTCCCTCCATTTCCGGCGTTTGCAGGGAAGCGAAGATCGCTTCAGCATTCGCGTCGGAGACCACTATCGCGCTATCGGCAGGCTCGCAGGCGAGAAGATGACTTGGGCCTGGATCGGCACCCACTCGGATTACGACCGGCTGGCAGGCTCTTGAGCGTGTGAAGAACATGCCTCGGACCGAAACACCCGCTTGGCTTGCGCACCGGGCTGGGCACAGTCAACGGCTTGGGGGTTCTCGGCCCGAGTGATTCAGATCAACCGTGTTGTTTCATCTCGCCGCTTGCTGGAATGGCCGTTGTCGAGCTGCAGATGAACCGCATTGTTTTCCTTTCCCCCCAACAGCCCCTCCAGCGCCAGTACGAGGCCTTGCGCGCCTTCTTCGCCGAACAGATCGCTTCGGCCCAGGCTGCCCGGCGCTTCAGCTATTCTCCCGGCAGCTTTCGCGTGCTCGCCTATTAGTTCCGACACGACCCGCAAAAGCGCGCCGCCTTTTTCCCGCCGCCGCCGCGCGGTTCCCGCTCGGCTCCCGCCCGCGACCGCGTTCGCGAATTGGCCGTGGCGATGCGTAAACGCAATCTGTCGGTTTACGACATCCAGCGGGAACTGCCTGCCGCCGGCCACCGCATCAGCATCAACGCCCTGTCGGTGCTGATGCGCGAGGAAGGCTTTGCCCGCCTGCCCCGTCGCCGCGACGAGGAGCGCCCCGCTACTGTAAAACCCGAGGCCGCGGAAGTCGCCGATGTTCGCCGCCTGGATCCCCGGTTGCGGGTCCGTTCCGGATGTCACCGCGCTCGTTTCGCACGTCGCTGGCCGGCCTGTTCTTGTTCGCGCCCTTGCTGGAAAGGGTGGATCTCGGCCGGGTGGTCCAGTCCGGCCGCTTACCCGGCTCGAAAATGATTCCCGCCGAGCAGGCCGTGCGCAGCCTGCTGGCGCTCAAACTGTTGGGCGCGGAACGCAAAAGCCACGTCATGGATTTGGTCTTCGACCCCGCGGTAGCCCTGTTTGCCGGACTCAATGTGGTCCCCCAAGCGGAGCTATCTGATGGTCGCCCTCCAGGGCTATGACGGCCTGCTGCGGCAGTTGACGGTCATCGACCTGGGGCACGAGGAACCCACCCTGCTGGTAACCAATCATCTCAAGCTCAGCCCGGCAACCCTGATCACACGCTGTGCCCAACGAATGCTGATTGAAAACAACATCTCCGAGTCGATCCAGTTCTTTCACCTGGATGCGCTGTCTTCGATGGTGGGCCTGAAGGTGGACTTCGACCTGCAACTCACCCTCATGGCCAGTTCCCTTTACCGGCTGATGGCCCGCCGGATCGGTAGAGAGTACGAACGCGCCCAGCCCAAGACCATCTTCCGCAACCTGCTGGACGTTTCCGCCAAGGTGGACGTGGAGACCAGTCGCGTAGTGGCGACCCTTGACAAACGCGCCCACAATCCCTATCTGGTTGCCTCCGGCCTGACGGACAAGCCCACCCCCATGCCGTGGTTCGGCAATCAGCAACTCCTCATCCGTTTTGCGTAATCCTGCCGCTGAACCAGCCGAATGTTAGGTCAATGCAGTACCGTGGAAATCGAGGCTAGGCGAGCGGCGCTGTTCATGCGCTCGCTCCGGGCAACGTCAGAAAACGCGCCCAGGCGTGTGCGTGTTCAGTCCCGTCGGGCGCCGTCAACGCCGCCTCGGCCTCGATCAAACGCCTGTTGTGATTGACAATCCAGCCGCGAACGAGGAAGACGTCGCCGGTGGCGACGTGGCGGCGAAACCGAACCCGGAGCTCGGCGGTGAGCGCCTGGCTGCCTATTGCCGCCACGGCTTTAGACATCGCTTCATCCAGGACCGTGCTCACCACGCCTCCGTGGACGATCCCGCGAAAGCCTTCCCACGCCGGGGCGGGCGTCCAAGTGGCGGTCATTTCTCCACTGTCCTGTCTTTGAAACCCGATCCGTAATCCGTGGAGGTTGTCCTGTCCGCACACGAAACAGGCCGATTGCGAGCGGGCCTGCAACTGGTTCCCCGATTCCTCGATGGCAATTGCCTGTGACATGATGACGGTCTCCTATTCAGGTTGTGCCATGGTGGACACGATCCTCCGGATACCATGCCCGATACGTGTGATAACCGCCGGATAGGTTGCAGACGCGGAAGCCATGCTGGCTGAGTATCCGGCATGCATAGTAGGCCCGGTGGCCAACCCGGCAGTTGACCCAGATCTCGCGATCGCGCGGCAACTCGTTCATTCTCGCCCGCAACTGCCGGAGCGGGATGTTTACAGCTCCGTCTATGTAGCCGCCGCGGAGTTCCTCCACCTCGCGGACATCCAACAGGAACGCTCCGGCACTATGTAGTTCACCCCAAGGGGCGAGATCGGCGTCTCCGCGAACCACGTTGGCGGCGATCATGCCGGCCAAATTGACCGGGTCCTTGGCGGAGCCGTATTGTGGCGCGTAGCAGAGTTCCGCCTCTTCGAGGTCGAACACCGTCGCCCCCATTTGAATCGCGGTCGAAATGACATCGATGCGACGCGCCACGCCATCTTCGCCGACAGCCTGGGCGCCCAACACGAGGCCGTCCGACCGGCGGAACACCAACTTCAGATGAATCGGTTTGGCGCCAGGATAGTAGCCGGCGTGGTGGCCCGGATGCAGATAGACCGATTCGAACCCCCCGATTCCCGCTTGACGCAGAGCCTTCTCCGTCGCGCCCGTCAGAGCCACCGTCAATCCGAAGAAACCACAGACCGCGGTCGCCTGCACACCTTTGAAGCGCGACTCGCGTCCGCAGATGACGTCGGCCGCGATGCGCCCCTGTCGATTGGCGGGGCCGGCGAGAGGGACCAACTCCCATTGGTCGATTACCCTGTCCTTGACTTCCACGGCGTCGCCGACGGCCCAGATGAGTGGATCGCTGGTGCGCATCTGTGGGTCGACTCGGATTCCGCCTCGTTCGCCGATCTCCAGTCCGGCCTCTCGCGCGAGTTGCGATTCCGGGCGAACACCGATTGCGAGGATCACCAGATCCGCGCCAAACGATCCGCCTCTCCCGGTGCGCACAACGAGACTGCCGTCACCGGCCTGCTCGAACCCCGCGACTCCATCTCCCAGTTGAAGATGGGCTGTATGTGAGGCCACACGCCGCCGGACAAAATCCGCCATCTCCGCATCGAGCGGAGGCATCAACTGGTCCGCCATCTCGACAATGGTGACCTCCATTCCCCGATGGACGAGATTCTCCGCCATCTCGAGCCCAATGAAACCGCCACCCACGATGACCGCCCGATGCGCGTTCCTGGATTCGATCCACTCCCGGATATCCTCGCTATCGGGGAGGTCGCGCAGAGTGAAAATGCCGGGGAGGTCGATGCCCGGCCATGGCGGACGGATGGGGGAGGCGCCGGGCGAGAGCACGAGGGCGTCATATGGCTCGCGATATTCGCGCTCGCTATCGACCTCGCGAACCACGACGTGATGCGACCGCCGATCAATGGCGACGGCCTCGTGCCGAATGCGAACCTCAATATTGAAGCGCTCGCGAAACAGCTCCTTGCTAGCCAGCAGGAGTTTCGACTCTGGCTGGATCACATTGCCCACGAAGTAGGGCAGACCGCAGTTGGCAAAGGAGACGTAGTACCCGCGATCGAGCACGACGATCTCCGCATCCTCGTCCAACCGGCGCAGGCGCGCCGCGCAGGTGGCGCCGCCCGCGACGCCTCCCACAATCACCACACGTTTTCTGGCCATAGTTTCACTCGCGAAACGGGTTCAGCATGCGTGATTACCGTGTTCCGGAGCGGCCACTTCGGTTGATGCCGTGGTCTGCTTCGTAACCGGATCGACGTCCACGGGGGCAAACTTCGCGCAGTGGCCGGCACCGATTCGAGTCCGGTGAAACCCAGTGCGTCTTAGCGAACTCGCTCGCTACCCGCGAGCCGCGCACGATACGCTCAACCCTTGGTAGGCGCGTTCTTGTCCATGGCTTTCATCTGCTGGCCGCAGCAGATCTCGGAATGGGAATGAGAGCCGCTTTCGGGACAAGGACACGCCTTCTCATAGACGAGCACTGCCCCGCACTTCTCGCAGACGTATCGATCTCCAGCGTTTCGAGCCATTTTGAACCTCCCGTCTTTGAACCTTCATCCTTTAATACGTCGGCTGGAAGGCAACCTTGGGATCTCGCCTATGGGCGCTCTCGCGGTCGTCAGTCAAACGCCGATTCCGTCTTCCATTCCCTCCAGACGTTGCCGACAAGATCGATTCCAGGCTTGAGCGTCGGTTTCCCGGGCCGCCAGCCGGACGGCGTGGCCTGAGTACCCTTGGATTCACGTACCAGTTGAAACGCCTGAATCTGCCGGATCGATTCCGCGACGTTGCGGCCCACTGGCGGCGTCAGGACCTCGTAAGCCTGGATGATGCCATCCGGATCGATAAGGAAGCGGCCACGCGTCTCCACACCGGCTTCCTCGTCGTAAACGCCGTACACCTTACCTACTTTGCCGCCCGCGTCCGACAGCATCGCGAAGGGCACGCCGCCCTCCACCATTTTGCAAAGTTCCTGATCGTTCCACATCTTGTGAACGAACATGCTGTCGACACTCGCGGACAAAACTTCCACACCGAGCTTCTGAAACTCGGGATATTTCTCGGCGACCGCCGAGAGTTCCGTACTTCAAACGAAAGTGAAATCCCCTGGGTAGAAACAGAGCAGCACCCATTTGCCGAGATATTCGGAGAGCTTGAGATTGATGAACTTTCCCTGGTGATATCCCGGCGCGGTGAAGTCCGGAGCCTTCCTTCCGATCAGGATCATTTTCGATTCCTCCTTGCGTTCTTGCTGGTGTCCGCTCTCGTCCTCCGCCGCCTCGCCCGCCGTGCTGCCGGTCGGCCGGGCGCAACCGACTTTCAATTCTTCCGCCATGATTCCCTCGCGTGATCGGGCATTGCTGCCGGACGACTACAGTAGAGCTTAACTACACCTATATTATAGTCACACTGTCAAGCATAGGTGCACATCACATCTATTCTCATGTTGCGTTCTCCGCAGGTATAGGGCTTTGCGCACACCCGAAGGGCCCCCGCGGGGAAGGCAGAGCCGCCGGTTTACGTCCGGACCCCTGGATCGCCAGCACTGTGGTCGAGTCCTTCGACGGCAACCTGCACGTCGATGCCCTGCCGCACACTCTGGGTAACCACGCAGTAGTCTTCGAATAGATCCAGGCAACGGAGCGCCTTTCGCTTTTCAGCGTCGGGAATCCGGGGATCGATCCGAACTTCGATTTTGCCGATCCGCAGGCGGCCACGGCCGTCGCGAAGAATCTGCGTCCGCACCACGGTCCGAATCGGACCAAGCTGGACTTTAGCCTTGCGGGCGCAGAACAGCAAGCTTGCGCTCAAGCAGTTCCCGATGGCCGCCGAGAGGAAGCGGGCGGCGTTGGGCGCGGTGTCATGGCCGATCGGGAGTGGTTCGTCCAGCCGGCATTCCGGAAACTGGGGTTTGTCGAACCGAACCCTGAACTCATAGTCCTCAACCTGTTCAACGGTAATAGCGAATTCATCAACCGGTGTGGGTGTCGTAAATGTGTTCATATGCAATTCCGCTTGGTCCAGTTCTCAACCCTGGCCAGCGCCGCGTGCGCCGCCCACTTCATGGCTGCGTCCGATCCCAGGCAACTTCTCCATCTGCTGCGCAAGGCTGGATTTCCGCGTTCACTACTTAAGATGCAATTGTCCGAGCAGCGTGACATGCGAGGCGGCTAATCGCCATGCATGAGCCCCACGCACGTGGTCCTATTTCCGGCAGAGCAGGATCTTGGAGCGCCCGGCCGGAGACAGCGTTTTCTCCACACTCCTGAAGTGTCCTTCCAAGACCTCACGTTCGCGGCGAAGGAAGGCGACGGCCCGCCCGGCGCCGGCGAAGGTGAGGCGGAGGTAAAAGAGCGCTCGGAGAAGGAGATTCGAGGGCACGTCATGTTCCATCATGAGAAAGGTTCCCTTTGGCCGTAAGACACGAAGGATCTCTTCCAACGCCCGATTCGCCATTTCGCCCTTGATCTCATAGAATGCGTGCGAACAGGTGACCGCATCGAAACTGCCGGCTGCGAAGGGAAGCAGGCCCGCATCGGCTTCCACCAGATGGACATTGAGAAAAGTCCGAGTCTTTCTTTGGGCAACCCGCAGCATGCCATCGGAAAAATCGACGCCGACAACCTTTCCCTCGCCGCCGACCTTCGCCTGCAAATGCGTCAGGAGAGTAGCCGTGCCGGTGCAAATGTCGAGAACCGAACCGCCATTCTGAACCGGCACTCGATCGGCCAGGAACTTCCTCGCCGCGCCCTGCGCGTCGCGGGAATGGAGTGCGACGAAGCGGTCGTAAAACCTTGAGAACTTGTCGTAGTAGGCCCTTCGCACGCCTTTCATGCGCGTACCGTTGTGGCGCTTCGACCTCGGAACTCACCGTCCGTCGGAGCCGGGAACGGCAGGCGCAATGGACTCCACAATTTCGACCGCGTCACGAACCAACTTCGCGCAGTCGTTTCCGGGCTGATTCCACGCTGGGCGAGGCCTATCGCCATGATCCCGCCGGTCACGCAACCACATATTCCCGCAGATCGCGCTATCCCACCGCCGAATGCCGCGGCGATTCTCAACGACACTTCAGGACCGATGTTCCATCGCTCGGCCAGAGCCGAAAAAACCGATTGGGAGCATAAGTGTCCGTTTTGGAACCGCGCTTCTGCGATATCCGTTACGCTCATGTTGTTCCGCTTACTGGCGCGCAGATCGTCCGCGCCCGAGCATGCTCATCTATCCGTACCGATCCCGGCTTCCGCCCAACCCACAAGCCCATCCCGATACACCTTGACTTGGGAAAACGGGAAGCCATGTTCCAGGAGGCTGCGGCCGGCCGTGCGGCTGGCGGCGCAAATATCCCCCGATGATCGCCCGCTTTCATAGAGGACGATCGTGCGATCTTTCGGCAGGGTGCTCCACCGCCGGTCTATCTCGTCGGCGGGAAGACTGATCGCTCCGGGAATTCGTCCCGCGGCATAGTCGCTGGCGGGCCGCACGTCCACGAAAAGCGGCTTGGCGCTGCCGGCCAGCAGTTGGCGCAATTCCCGGGTGTCGATCAGCGCGGGCTGTTGCTTGGCGGCATCGGCTTCACTGCACGCTGCACCGCCGGTCTGC
>JBAWDI010000329.1:0-3674 GCA_049590695.1 Bryobacteraceae bacterium | reverse complement strand
CAAAAAGCAGCGAATGGAAAGTGTCGGCTTTCCGCCGTGTCTCACTCTTGGGGTCCACCGCACCCCGAAGAACGTCGGCACGGACGCCGACGTGGCAACCTGAAAGGTCGCTCCACGGATCGAGCGCGGGCGCATTTCTTGCGTCGCACCATACAATGCGCCTGCCCCACCATCGGGCGGGTCAGCACTGGAGGGCCGCAGGCACGGCGCCGGCCCGCTCTTCCCAGGTGACGGTGAGGGGGATCTCCTTCTTGTTACGTACCACGATCACCGTGAAGGTCTGCCGCGAACCTAACCAGACCAACGCCCTGGCGATCTCCCGCGGGTTGGTGACGGTGGAATCTCCCACCTTGACGACCACGTCGCCGGCCTTGATGCCGGCTTTTTCGGCGAGCGAGTTCTTGCGCACCAACTTCACCAGCACGCCATCCTTGACGCCGAAATACTCCGCAAGCTGCTGCTCGGAGGTCAGCGATTCGCCCTCGATTCCCAGCACCGGACTCTGCAAGGTCATCTCGAACACCGGTATCTCGATCTCGGGCGAGGGGAAGAACGGAGGTGTTCCCGGGAAAGGGATCACCGTGCCCTTTCGCGCCTCGATGGTGGCAGTCAGGGTTTGCGGCGCGCCGTTGCGCCACACGGCAATCTTCACCTGACGGCCGACGGGAGTCTCGCGCACCAGGCGGGTAAGCTGCTCCATGCCCTCGACGGCAGCGCCTTGGTAGTCGAGCACGACGTCGCCTTGCCTGATGCCGGCCTTGGAGGCGGGGCCCTCCACAGCCACGCTGGTGACTTCCGCGCCGCGCTCCTCTTTCAAGTTGAGGGCCTTGGCGCGCTCGGCGGTGATATCCGCGATGCCAATTCCCAGGTAGCTCGAGCCACCTACTTGCAGGGTGCCTTGGGCGGACAAACTCGCCGCCAGACATGCCATGGCAATTCCGAAACTCAGCCGCATAAAGAAGCTCCTAGCGCCGTGGTCAGGCCCCTATTCGCACTCTCGCGCCGGATCGGCTGGCCGGATGGCGCCGCCTTGCGCTTCCAAGGTGACCGTGAGGGGGATCTCCTTTTTGTTTCGGACCACGGTCACCGTGAAGGTCCTTTTCGAACCCAACGCGCGCAAGGCCCTGGTGATGTCCTGCGAGGTGGAGACCGTGGAATCGTCCACCTTGACGACCACGTCGCCGGCCTTGATGCCGGCTTTCTCGGCGGCGGAATTCTTGCGCACCGACTTCACCAGCACGCCATCCTTCACGCCGAAGAAATCGGCAAGCTGCTCTTGGGAGCGCAGAGACTCGCCCTCGATTCCGAGCACGGGATTCTGCCAGGTCATCTGGAACCGCGGGAGCTCGATCTGGGGCAGGTTGACAAATGGAGCCCCAATCGGGAATCTGTTGGACCGGAACACGGTACTCTTTCTCGCCTCGACGGTGGCAGTCAGGGTTTGCGCCGCGCCGTTGCGCCACACGGAAATCTTCACCTGGCGGCCGATGGGAGTCTCGCGCACCAGGCGGGTTAGCTGTTCGATGCCCTCGACGGCGGCGCCATCGTAGTCGAGCACGACGTCGCCTTCCTTGATGCCGGCCTTGTCTGCGGGGCTATCCTTGGCCACGTTGGTGACCTCCGCGCCGCGCACCTTTTTCAAGTCGAGGGCCTTGGCGCGCTCGGCGGTGATATCGGCGACGCCAATTCCGAGGTAGCTCGAGTTACCTACCTGCACCGTCACTTGCGCGGACAGACTCGCCGCTAGAAATGCCATGGCAATTCCGAAACTCAGTCTCATAAAGAAACTCCTATGGCTCACGTTTGATGAAAATCGTTCCTTGGGTGGCGGAGATTCTCAACGACGGTCCTCCGCCGTTTACCGGCCCATCCGCGACGATCCCAGTCCCCTGTCTGCGCACCGGGATTCCAGGGAAATCGGAGACGATCCGGCGGAGGGTGTCGGCCACTTCGCTTTCGGCCCGGATGGTCACACCCACGTTAGACGGGATGAGCACGGTTATGTCACCGTCGCCGGAGGCCAGGAACGAATCGGCCGGTTTGCCGCCCAGAAAATTAGCCAGGATGCTGCCCATCATGGTGGAAACCCGCATGCCGCCCAGGATATTGGCGAGGCGAACGCCGCCGGCGCCGGATTCGCTCTCGACACCAGCGGCGGCGCCCACTTCGACCGGCCCCGCCAGGTTGCGGGTAATCACGATTCCGTTGGCCTGATCGACAACGATGCGGCCTCCACCGGTGGTGGCTGTCACGGCGCCCCCGGCCTTGGCAATGTGTATGCCTCCGGCGAGCGTTTGGGCGCGCACCGGTCCGCCCACTTCGGTGGCCACGATGTCGCCACCCTCGGAGGTGAGGACGGCTTCTCCACGCACCGTTCCCACTGTGATGCGTCCGGCGCCGGAGGAGCACTCGAGCGATCCATCCACCTGGCCGACGCGCACGTCGCCGCCTCCGGTGGAGAGCTTGCAATCGCCGCGAACGCGGTCCACATACAACTCGCCGCCGCCGGTCGAGACAACCAGGGCGCCATCGATGCCGCGTACATCCACCGCGCCGTCGGAGGTGGAGACGGCGGCGGCGGTGAGGCGCGGGGCTTTCACCGAAACAGCGGTCAGGAACGGGCCGCCGGGAGCGGTCAATACCAGCCAATCGCCCTGCGGCGCCAGTCGCACGGCACATCGCTCGAGGATTCGGCGCGCCCCGACGGCGGTGCGCGTTTTCACGCTGGCCTTCACCTGGTAGGACAGGTTGGGGGACACACCGCCTTCGAGCGTCACCGGACCGTGCGCGTTGATCCGCAAACGGGGCGCGGCGGGCGCGGCGCCGGAGAAGGTGCGGACCCAAAGGTCGCCTTGGCGCGTGAGTTCCGGCTGCGCGAAGGCAAGCAGGGGCAACAACGCGAGAGCCACCAGAGCGCTAAAAAGTGCCGATCGACGCATTCATGTCCTTCAGCGCCTTCTCGCACTTGAGGCGCACATAGTTGTTGTCTTCCTTCTGCACCAGGTTCTGGAGAACTCCGACCATGGAATCGTCGCGGTGGGACACCAGCAGATCGACCACCTGCATGCGGACGGCGGGGTTGTCGTCGGCCAGGAGCACCCGGGCGAGGGTCTTGCGAACTTGCGGATCGCCCGCCAGCGGCTTCAAGCCATCCAGAGCCTCGAGGCGCACGCCGGCGTTGGAGTCGTGGGCCACGGCATTGAGGAGGGCATCGCGGACTTCCTCGGAATCCCCGCGGCTGGTCAGGAGTCCCACGGATTCGACGCGGACGGCGGGATTGTCTTCGCGCACGGCGGCCAGCAGCAGCCTCTGGATGCCGGGATCGCCGGTGGGTCCGGAGACCACGCGCCGCCGCGTTTCATCCAACGCAATTCGAACGCGGCCGGAACTGTCGGGCTGGACGGAGCGGACGGTAGAGAAGACTTCGCCGGCCGGGGAAAGCGAAGAGGCGGGCAGGCCGGCGCCGGTGAAGCGCGCG
This sequence comes from Bryobacteraceae bacterium, assembly GCA_049590695.1. Taxonomy (GTDB): domain Bacteria; phylum Acidobacteriota; class Terriglobia; order Bryobacterales; family Bryobacteraceae; genus Fen-178. Next base: position 196 of record JBAWDI010000329.1, on the reverse strand, counting down.
GCGAAGAAGCCCAGCGCCACGAGCGCCACCGCGCCCACGGGCGTGCGGTAACGGTGGAAGCCCGAGAGGGTGGCCGCCAGGGCTTGGAGAAACAAAGTCCAGGGGCCTTTGGCGCGCTTCTCGTAGCGCGGCGCGCCGCCCTGGATGGCAGCCAGCAGATCGGCGCGGCAGGCGTCGAGCAGCGCGGGCGGAAGCT
>JBAWDI010000328.1:0-7931 GCA_049590695.1 Bryobacteraceae bacterium | reverse complement strand
GGGCAGCCGGCCTCACACCCGCACGCCGCCAGCAGCTCCGCCGTCTGCCTCAGCAGCCGCGGCGCCAGGCGGTAGAGCGGCGCGCTTTGTCCCACGCCGCCGGGATACATATCGTAGAGATACAGGTTGGGCTCGAAGGTCTCCAGGCCGCCGGAGATGTCTTCGCTCAGCGCCACCCCCAGGTCCCGCGGATCGCACATCACGAGCAGCGCGGCCACCGTGCGCAGCGCATTCCCCAGGCCCGCGATGCCGCTCTGCTTCTCGGCCGGGGTGTATTGCGAAAAGCGCGCCAGAAACTCCGCTGGAAAATGCAGCCAGAACGCCGTGGTGTGCATTTCCTGCTCCGGCATGGAGAGCTTCCCCGCCCCCACGTTTTCCGAGGTGTAAAACTTGATCTTCTTGAAACCCACGATCTGCCGGTTCACGCGCACGTCGCCGTGCGCCCGGCGCGCGCCAGCCAGCGCTTCCCCCTCGAACTCCTGGAGCACCTTGACCTGGGTGTAGTCGATGGCGTCGGTGTAGTAGTCCGACTCCACGCGCTTCACGTAGGCCTTGCGCCCGGCGTAGTCGAAGCGCTCGACCTGGTACTGGCGCGCTTCGTGCAAGTAAATCGCCTTCTCGTGGAGCGTGGTCAGGGCCGTGGGAAAGGAAACCTCCGCGATCACTTGGGGCTCGCCCGTGGTGTCCACCACCACGAAATTATCACTCGCGACCGAGCGCAGGCTGGTGGCATCCGCGGGATAGGTGTCCGAGGTCCAGTGCCAAGCGCCGGCGGAATGATGCAGAAAGCCCGCTTCTTCCAGGAACCGGCAGACTTCTCCGATATCGTGCCGCCCGAACTTCTCGCCCTCGCGGATGGGCAGCTCGAAAGCCGCGCACTTGATATGCGCCAGCAGGATTTCGAGGTTCTCGGGATTGATGTAAGCGTGCTCCGGCGAGCGCCCGAAGAAGTAATCCGGGTGCTCGACAATGTACTGATCGAGCGGCGCACTGGAGGCCACCAGCACCGCCGCCGAGGTGCCTTGCCGCCGCCCCGCCCGGCCCGCCCGCTGCCAGCTTGAAGCGATGGTCCCCGGGTAGCCGGCCATCACCACGGCGTCGAGCGAGCCGATGTCGATGCCCAGTTCCAGCGCGTTGGTGGCCACCACGGCGCGGATTTCACCCTCCCGCAGGCGCCGCTCGATGTCGCGCCGCTCGCGCGGCAGATACCCGCCGCGGTATCCCCGCACCGTCTCGCCGCCCGCCGGGCTCCGGTCGCAGGCGTCCTTGAGGTACGTCACCAGCACCTCCGTGGCCAGCCGGTTGTTGGCGAACACCAGCGTCTGTAAATGGCGCTCGATGAATTCGAGAGCCACCCTCCGCGATTCGTGGATGTAGCTGCGCCGGATGCCGAGCTGCCGGTTCACCACCGGCGGATTGTAGAAGATGAAAAACTTCTCCCCGCGCGGCGCGCCATTGCGCTCCACCAGGGTGAAGGCTTCCCCGGTGAGCGCTTCCGCCAGCTCGCGGGGGTTGGCAATGGTCGCCGAGCAGCAGATGAATTGCGGCTTCGAACCGTAGAACTCGCAGATGCGCTTCAACCGCCGCAGCAGGTTGGCCAGATGGCTGCCGTACACCCCGCGGTAGTAGTGCAGCTCGTCGATCACGATGTACCGCAGGCTCTCGAAATACCGCGCCCAGCGCGTGTGGTGCGGCAGAATGCCGGTGTGCAGCATGTCGGGATTGGTGAGCACCACGTTGGCCCGCTGCCGGACCGCCTTGCGCGCATCCTGCGGCGTGTCGCCGTCGTAAGTGAAGGCGCGGATTTCCGAGCCCATCTGCTCCACCGCGCTCTGAAACTCGTGAAGCTGGTCCTCGGCCAGCGCCTTGGTGGGAAACAGGTACATGGCCCGCGCGCCCTCCTCGCCCAGCAGCCGGTTCAGCACCGGCAAGTTGTAGCACAGTGTCTTGCCGCTGGCGGTGGGCGTCGGAATTACCACGTTGCGGCCCCGCTCGATCTCGTCGAAGGCATCCGCCTGGTGCGCATAGAGCCTCGATATGCCCCGCTTCTGGAGCGCCGCGCGCAGCCGCGCGTCCACCGCCGGCGGGATCTCCGCGTAAACCCCCTCCGCCGCCGGCTGGTGGTGAATGGCGCGGACAGCCGAGTCCGGCTCCTGGTGCGCCGACTGGAAACGGGCGACCACCGCTTCCAGCGAGGGCTTTCGGGGAACTGCCAGTTCCTGGGAGAATTCGGGAAATCCGAGCGACAGGTCCATGCGTGCTTTCGCCTTTTCTTTGCTACATTACACGAAAGCTACGCGGAAAACAAGCGGTCAGCCAACAGCGATTAGCTTTCAGCTAAAAACAGCGCCACCCGCCGGCGTTGGTTTAGCTGAGAGCTGAAAGCTGATGGCTGAAAGCTTCTTAGTGATCGCGCACGAATTCGTAGCGCTCGAGCGTGGCGGCAATCTGGTAAGCCGGGAATGCCTCATCCCGACCGGGGCCCACCCGGCCGGCGCGCACGATCTTTCCCATGCAACGCAGATTGACCACCTGCGCCTCATCGCGAGTCAGCGTGATCACGTACTCGATGGGACCGCCGAATTCCGGTTCCCGTTCGGTGGTAAAAAGCACCCCGCTAGAGCTGATGTTCTTGGTGCGGCCAGCCAATTCGACACGTACCGTACCGGAACGTGTGACAGATAGCGGGAGCTGAAGTTGGAAGCGCCGGGTTCTTCGCTGTTCCATGAGTCGCCTCTAATGCTAAGGCGTGTCGGGTAGTAAGGTCAATAGAACTGTGCTTCTACACTCCATCCAAAGTACTAGCCATGAGGTTTCAGAGGTACGGGAACAAATGGGGGGGGCGAGGCAGGCCACCGAAACCGATGGCCTGCCCACGTCCGCTAGGCAACCTTCACGAAGAGGCTCGCAACAGCTCCATCAGGACGATGAGCAGGGTATACAGAGCCATCGTCTCGATAAACGCCAAGCCGATCAACATGGCTAACTGGATGGCCTTGGCGGCGCCCGGATTGCGCGCCATGCCTTCCATCGCGCTGGCCACCGCCTTGCCCTGCCCGAGACCGCAAAGGCCGGAAGCGATCGCCATCCCAAGAGCGCCGCCGATGGGCACCCACTGTGCGGCGGCATTCTGATTACCCGGCGTCTGCGCACTCGCCACGGAGCAGGCGAGGAACAGCATTGCCAGCACCAACAGCAACTTCTTCTTCGTCATTCGATTCTCCTTAATGAATCGCCCCAGGAGGTGGTCCCCGGACACCATGCAGCCGGGCTCACACTGTAAGGCGGCATAAAGCCGGTACTAATGCTCGTGCGCCACCGCGCCACCTACGTACACCATGGTCAGCACCATGAAAATGTAAGCTTGTATCGCCCCCACGAAAACGTGCAGCCCCATGAAAATCACGGGCACCGGAAACAGCGTTAGGCCCAGAAAGGCCATGATCACCTCCTCGCCGGCGAACATGTTGGCATAAAGACGAATGGTGAGCGAGACAGGCCGGGCCATCTGGCTGATAATCTCGATCGGCACCATCATCGGAGCCAGCCACCAGACGGGCCCGGCGAAGCTGGCCGCGTACTTGAAGCCGTTCGCCTGAATCCCGACCAGGTTGTAATAAATGAAGGTCGCCAGCGCGCAACCCGCCGTCACCGAGGGATTCCGCGTCGGGGACTCGAAGCAGGGAACGATCCCGATCAGGTTGGCCGTCAGAATGAAAAGAAAGATGGTGCCGAAGTATCCCATGTACCGGCGGCCGTCGTGCCCGATTTGATCTTCCGCCTGGCCGCCCACAAATTCGTATATCAGCTCGGAAGTTTGCTGGAAGTTGCCCGGCCGGCCAGCCGACAGCCGCAGCCGGAGAAGAGCCACCACCACCATGAGGAAGAGGACCACCACGAACTGCATGACCACGAAGTTGGCCCACGGCCGCGGATCGGCGTGCGCGCCCACGATTCCCAGAATTGAGTTGCCCAAACCGGCCAAATGATCGTTGAAAAGCTTGGTGATCCAGAGCTCAGTTTCCATACACCACTTCGAAAAAGATTTCGACGATTACCGCTGTCACCGAAACGAATAGTCCCGCAAGAGTGGCTCGCAGGCTGATGGAAGAATACCTCAATATAGCATAGGCGGCGCCGCCCAAAATCAGGTAGCGGAAGCCCGCCAGCACCGCCAGCCGCGGGCGGGGTGCCCTCTGGGCCCGCTTGGCGCTGAGCGAATCCACGGCGTGTTTCAGCCACCGGAAACTGATCCACGAGATGGCGGCGCCCAGCGCGAATCCAGCGCCCACGCTCCAGCCGCGCCACGCCAGCGCCGCCAAAGTTCCGGCCCCGGCGATCGCCAGCATCACCTTGAAAATGCGCGAGGTCACGCGTTCGTAGAAATCATCGCCGGGATTCGTTATCATCCGTATCCTTCATGATCTGCCGGATGAACTGCACAAAACCGGCGAAGATTCCCAGAATCAGAAACGGCATATACAGCCAGTGAGTGCCGAAAGCCTTGTCTAGCAGGTAGCCGATGGCGTAGCCGGCAAAGGTGGACACCGGCAGCAGAAATGCCAGCGAAGCATATTCCGCCGCCAGCGCCGTGAATGTCTTTTTGGGCCGGGCCATCATCATAGTTTAGCCGCCCGCCGCGCCCGCCGCCGGCCCTAGTAGAATAGGTGGAAGAAAGGTACCATTCCACCATGGCGCTCAACATCAAGAATCCGGAGGTGGTGCAGCTCACGACCGAGGTCGCCCGCCTGGCGGGCGAAACGAAGACGGAAGCCATCCGCCGGGCGCTGATCGAGCGGAAGGTCCGCCTCCAGGCGAGGGGCGGACACTTGGATCGCAAAGCGAGTTTGCTCCAGTTTCTGGAACGTGAGGTCTGGCCGCACGTACCCCCCGGCGAGCTGGGAAGAACCCTTTCGCGCGAGGAAGAGGACGACATTCTGGGATTCGGCCCGGACGGAGTTTAGGGCATGGTCCTCGACAGCTCAGCGATAATCGCGATTGAATGGCAAGAGCCTGGGTTCGAGCGCCTGATCGACAGGATCGGCGAAGCCAAGGCTGTGGTAATCGGTGTTCCCACGATGTTTGAAACCGTGATAGTGCTATCCAGGCGCCGAGGACAAGACGCTCGCCCCTGGCTTCGAGGTTTTCTCCGAAGCACTAAAGCAGAAGCCGTTACTTTCACGGACGAGCACCTGGATGCGGCCATTGACGCCTTCCTACGTTTTGGAAAAGGCCGCCATCGCGCCGCGCTCAGTTTTGGCGACTGCATGGCCTATGCGATAGCCGCGGTAGCCGGCCTGCCGCTACTCTACACGGGCAACGCTTTCGCGCAGACGGACATTCCGGCTGCGTAGGCGTCACTGGCCGCCGGCCGCCGCCGAAATCGAAATCGCGGTCCGCTCCCGCTTCGTCGAGCGCCGTATGGCCGCTTCTCCCCCTCCGCCCCGCCGGCGTTTGTGACTGTGGCGGCGTTGTATAGTCGGGAGTATGGACGAGCGCGAGGACCTGCGACGCTGGGTGCGGACGTGGAAGGATGCGGGTCCGGAACTCGAGGCCATCCGGCGCCGCGAGATTCGCGAAGCGGACAACCTCGAAGTGCTCGCGATTCTCGAAGAGGCCTTCAACCATTCATTGCGCACGCTGCCACCCCGTCCATCGTCGGGCATGGTGGAGATGCAGGCGTGGTTCAGAAAGGTCCCGCGCCCATGAACGGCCTCTTTCGGGCAGCCAGGCAACTGCAGGAGTTCTGCGACGCGCGAGGGTGGCGTTCGTGCTTCATCGGCGGCCTGGCGGTACAAAGATGGGGCCAGCCGCGGCTGACGGTGGATGTTGACTTAACGTTACTGGCTGGATTCGGGAACGAGGCTGCCTTTGTCGACCCATTGCTGGCGGCCTACGAGGGCAGGATTCCGGATGCTCGCGATTTCGCGCTGCGCCACCGGGTGCTGCTGCTGCGCTCGGCGGGTGGCGCGGGCATCGATATCTCGCTTGGCGCTCTTCCGTTTGAAGAAAGCGTGGTGCGGCGCGCGACCACTGCGTCGTTCGGTCCGGAGATGGAACTGCGGACCTGCTCGGCCGAAGATCTCATCGTGTTGAAGTTGTTCGCCTGGCGGCTTTTGGATCGGCACGATGCCGAGGGAGTGGCAATCCGCCAGAAGGGCAAGCTCGATTGGACCTACATGGAAGAACAACTGCGGCCGCTCGCCGAGGTGAAGGAACAACCTGAAATGATGGACACTCTGGCGCGGTTGCGCCAGCTATGATCCGCATCGAATCCGAGCCCTGGCAGGCCATGGTCTCGCACGCCCGCCAAACCTATCCCAACGAGTGCTGCGGCGCCATGCTCGGCTCGATGAACGACGCCGGGAAAATCGTGCGCGCGGCCTTGCCCCTGGAAAACGCCTTCGATGGCGTCCAGGCCGCGCGTTATGAGCTCCGCCCGCAAGACCTGCTGGCCGCCGACAGCGTCGCGCGCGAGCGCCACATGGACCTGATCGGCATCTACCACTCGCACCCCGATTGCGCCGCCTGTTTCTCCCCCACCGATCTGCGGAATTCCTACCCGTGGTATTCCTTCGTGGTGCTCTCCATTCAGAAAGGCGAATTCCACCACGCCACAAGCTGGCTGCCCAACCTCGAGCAGACCGAAGCCACCCGGGAGGAGTTGATTTACTGAAGATCCGGGGGACGAAAGTGACGGAAAGCGAAATCGACGTTGCGGAAGTGAAAGCCAGGCTCGACCGCGGAGACCACTTCGTCCTGATCGACGTGCGCGAGCCGCACGAGTACAAGATCCGCCATATCCCCGCCGCCAAACTGATCCCGCTGGGCGAAGTTCCCAAGCGCCTGAACGAGTTGGACCCCCAATCCGACATCGTGATCCACTGCCGCAGCGGTGTGCGCAGCGCGAAGGTGGAGCGCAGCGTGCCGAAGTACCGATCAATCGGCGGCGGCCGATCGCAAGCGGCCGAGACAGGCCCGGGCGGATTCCCGAATGGCGGCGCCATCGCCGAATAGCCAGAGGCAGGTTGCGTACCAATCGCTTCGGAATTCGCGTCCGCCGGACTGATACCACTTCGGGCGGCTTACGAAGATGTCCTGAAGCAGCGCGTGCAAAAGCTCGTGCACACAGGTATTGACCGATAGGAACGGGATTTGATTGCCATGCGCATAGCGGAGCGCAATCATGCATACGGGATATCCGTCGTAGAGCGCGGAGACCCCCGCCAACGCGCGGTCGTTGTCCCAGTACAGGGGAAGGTGGCCGGTCAAAACGAGGTTGATGACGCCGCGGCGCAGCCCGATGAAGATGGGCCTATCGCCGGGGGAGCGCCGAACTTCGCCCGGTCCGTCGCTGGTTTGGAGTTGGATGCCGCCTCGGCCGAAGTCCCGGACAGCTTCGGGCCAAATGCCCGACCAGAAGTGGTGAAGCTGCTCCGGCGAGCACTGCGCTCGAGCGTCCATGATTCGGTGAACCGGCACCAGCAGCCGCGCTTGCGGGCTGGAGCGGATGGTGGCGGCCGCTGCCGTCCCGATGAAATCCCGCCGCGTCATTCCCTCTCCCGGGCACCGTAATTCTATCACTCGACGGCAGTGTTATAAAATTGCCGGTGCATCGACTATGGATATTGTGAGTGGGGACCGGATCAACGGTGCGCCGCCGTCGAAGCGGGACCAATTGTACGAGACCGCCATCCGCGAATTTGGCCGCCCGCTCGACCGGCTGGCCGCCGGATACGAAGCCGACCCGGAAAAACGTCACGATCTCCGGCAGGACATCCACCTTCAGCTCTGGAGGAGCTTCCAAGTTTTCGACGGACGGTGCTCTCTGAAGGCATGGGTGTTTCGGGTGGCTCACAACACCGCCGTTTCGTACGTGAACCGGGAGCGCCGGAAGAACACGCGCTTGGTGAGCCTCGAAGAGACCGAGC
>JBAWDI010000327.1:0-10749 GCA_049590695.1 Bryobacteraceae bacterium | reverse complement strand
GGCCCCGGTTCTGAGCCAGGAGGCGGAGCTGAGCGTGTTTTGCCTCGGGAATGCGGATGGTCAGCGTACTCATACTACCCGAAGTAGTCTTTCACCTTGTCGAACAGCCCCTTTTCGGCCGGCGCGTTATCCACCGGCAGGGTGTCGCGCAACTGCTCGAGCAGTTTCCGCTGTTCGCGCGTCAGCCGCGTGGGCACCTTGACGTCGACGTGAATGTAGAGATCTCCGCGGCCGCCGCCGTTCAGGACCGGCGCGCCTTTGCCGCGCAGGCGGAATTGCGCTCCCGTCTGCGTGCCCTCCGGGATCCTGAGCTTCTGCGGCTGTTCCAGCGTGGGCACTTCGATTTCCGCGCCTAGCGCGGCCTGCGCGATGCCGATCGGGATGGTGCAGTGCAGGTCGTGTTCGTGGCGCTCGAAGAAAGCGTGCGCCTTCACCTTCAGGAACACGTAGAGATCGCCGGGAGGCCCGCCATTGACGCCCGGCTGGCCTTCGCTTGAAAGCCGCAGGCGAGTGCCGTCGTCCACTCCGGGGGGGATGTTGACCTTGAGCTTCCGCTGCACCTGGCGGTAGCCGTTGCCGCGGCACTGGCCGCACGGGTTCCGGATGACCTTCCCCGATCCCCCGCAAGTGCTGCACGCGCGCCGGATCGAAAGAAAGCTCTGCTGGTACAAAATCTCCCCGCGGCCATGGCACGTGGGGCAGGCGGCCGGCGAGGTGCCGGGCTCCGATCCCACGCCGTGGCACCGGTCGCAGAGCTCCATGCGCGGCATCTGGATTTCGGCGCTCATGCCGAACACGGCTTCTTCAAAGCCCAGTTCCAGATCGTAGCGGATGTCCTCGCCGCGTTGCGCGCGGCTGCGCCGCCGTCCACCCCCAAACAGATCGCCCAAGCCGAAGAAATCGCCGAGGATGTCGCTGAAATCGGCGAAGACGTCGGGACTGTAGCCGCCCGCCGCCATTCCCTGCAGACCCGCGTGGCCATAGCGGTCGTACGCCGCACGCTTTTGCGGGTCGCTCAGGACGCTATAGGCTTCGGAAGCTTCCTTGAACCTCTCCTCGGCGGCAGGGTCCTCTGGATTGCGGTCGGGATGGTGCTGCAGCGCAAGCCTGCGGTAAGCGCCCTTGAGCTCCTGCTCGCCGGCGTCTCTGCCGACACCAAGAACTTCGTAGTAATCTCTCTTCGACACGGGATTCACTGCGTTACGGCCTGACCGCGACCCTGACCCATGCGGGCCGGAGAAGCTTTCCTCTGAAATTATAGCCTCTCTGCAACTCGCCCAGAATCGCCTGGTCTTCGGCCTCCTCGGTCTGGACCCGTAGCACCGCCTCGTGCCGGTTAGGGTCGAACTGCTGTCCCTCCGTCTCGATGGGCTCGAGTCCCAGTCTCTTCAGTGTTTCGTAAAGTCTCTGATAGATCAGCTCGACGCCTTTAGCGTAGTTGCGATCGGCCGTTTCCACCTTCAGCGCGCGTTCGAAATCGTCCAGCACCGGAAGGATCTCCCGCACCAGGTCCATGGCGGCGAACTGCATGAAATCCGAGCGCTCCCGCTCGCCCCGGCGCCGCGCGTTGTCGAACTCGGCGCGGGCGCGCAGCAGCCGGTCGTGGAGATCGGCCTTTTCCGCCGCCAGCCGATCGCGCTCGGCGGTGACGGCCGCGAGTTGTCCCTCCACGGTGGTGGCGGGAACGCGATCGTCGGAGGACCCGTCGGAGAGACACGGGTCGGTCTTCTGTGTGTCCACTATTATTAGCTTACCGTAGCGTAGCGCCAGCGGCGTTGCGCGGTAGTGCCTTAAAAGTGCGTTGAAGGAAATTTTCAGCTTTCCGGCTCGCCGGGGACCAAGTGCAGCGCTTCGCCATCGAACTCAGCGACCAGCCAGTCCACCGTAGCGTTGGCGGCCGCCTTCTTCAGGCGCGCTATTTCCCGTCCGCTCACACCGGCCTTGCCCCCCGTCAACTGGACAAGCCGAACGTCGAGGAGATCGGAGTCCTTTCGACCAAGACGGAAGGCTATGGCGTCGATAATGCCGGTTCGGGGAGCGCCAGTTTTGCCCTCAAAGAACGCGATCTTCCAGCCATGCTTCTTGCAGTACGTTTCCAGAGCATCTTTGCTTGCGGCCTCGGCAGCCTGGGCCTTTTCCCAGGCACTCATCCGCTTGCGCGTCTGCCACATTTTCCGCGCCGCCGCGCGGCGCTTGCGGGTTCGCGCCGCCTTCTGGCTTGCTGTCAATTCATCTGGCATGAATATGCGTTGCAGCCCCGTAGGACCGGACCATCGGCATCGGCCCCGCGTTCAGCAGGCTCCGCAGAACCGTGTCGAATTGGGCGCTCGAGATTCTGGGGATGTCCACAACTCCAGTGGAGCGCCTCAAATCGTGAACAGATTCTGCTCAAGTGATGAGCGCATTTCAGTCTCGCGTGGATTTGCCCGCGCTACCACTACGCGGGAGAAGGCAGCAAAGATGCGCCAACCAACCAGTGATAGTGACGCGAGGCGATTGGCGAGCGCCAAATCACTTGACCTGATCTGGCAGATGCCGTCAAAGTTGATTACGTTGCAGATCACCCCGGCATCGTCTGCTGGAAGTAAGGGGAGGTACATCGAACTGCTGCGTTTAAATCGAAGGAGTAGGCTCAGGCTGGCCTTTGCTTCCGGATCGCTTCGCCTTATCTCGCTGACACGAAGCAGGGACGCAACCTCACGCCTAGTTGGCACGAGGTCGCAGGAAGAGCTAAGGAGCACGTATTTAGGAAAACCGCTAATGCGCTCTCCAAGAAAATATGCGGATTCTGTAGCGACAACGTCTCCCTGAAGGAACGTGAAATCGTCTTCGGGTTGATCAAACCCGAGTGCGCGCGTTTCGTCCGAAAGAATAGGCTCCCGGACGATGGCACGGTCAGCATTGAATACGCTCAGCCGCTCTGTCGTACTCTTCAGTTGCTCCGAAAACCCCTGAATCGCGTCAAGCGCTACGCGGCTGTGGGAGTCTCTAAGCTTCGCTTCGAGACCCCTCAGGGCTGTGAGGGGATCGTCGGTCACAGTATCGGACGCGGTATATGGAGCGTCGATAAGTCAAAATCCTCTTTGCCGAATTCTTTCGCTTCCTCCGGCGTGATGCGGAATCCCTCGTGCCCGTCCCGTTCTGGGAGAAGCGTAGACTCGTTGAGTAAGGAAATAGAGTGGCAGAGCGCCTGAAGGCCGTCGGGGTCATTCGGATGTTTGGCAACTATCTTCGCGACACTCAGCACTACCGTGAGTCCACCTTTAAGTCTATTGACTTCAGTTGCGAGACCGACAAGCTTCTGGAAATCCTCATCCCGCATTATGCGGAACGTATTCGTCTTCACTCGGAGGGTCGCGACGCGCCCGACAGGGATCATTCCCTCCAACGCCGCGGGACCGACCGTTCGAAACTGTTCAAACGAACGCCACTCCGGTCCGGGGACGAGGACCGGAGACCAGTTGGAGACAGTTGTGGTGCTGGAAAGGATCGGAGCCATTAAAGTTTGCCTGTAAACAGCATAAAGCAATTCCAACGAAAACACAACGAAAATCGTCGTGTTTAGGTACTAAAACCAACGATACTACGACAATATCCTATCACACTGGTGGCTCAGGCGCGAGGACTCAGTATGGCAAGTTAAATGCATACAATGGTTTACGGGGAAAAACTTTTGGTGAATTGCAATCTGCAATCAACGCACCCTTCAGGCACTACCCGTTGCGCCCGTCCTACAACTGCGCGCTTTCGAGAGCCCGGCTGGTCTGCAGTACGGCCGCCATCACGCGCTCGTAGTGCATGCGCATGGGGCCGAGCACCGCTACCTTGGCGGGCAGCCCGCTCACCATCCGCACGGTCATGCCGATCAGCGCCAGGTCCTTCATCGCCGGGTGGGCTTCCTCCAGGCCAACGTGCACTTCCAGCTCGCCCGGCGGCTGCTCCAGAAACCGGTCGAGCATCTCGATCAGACGCTTCTTTTCCTCCAGCGCGCAGAGCAGCTCGCGCATCTTTTCGCGCGTCAGGTGCAGATCCAGGCCGAGCAGGTTGGAAGCGCCTTCCATGTGCACCTCGGGCAAGGTGTCCACTTCCAGCAATCCCTTCTGGCACAACCACTGAAGCTTGCGCATCAGCGCGTCATAGAGAGCGCGTTCTTCCGCCATGCGGCGCAGCAACTCCCGCCGCGCCTCGCCCAACTGCCAGCCGCTGAAACTCCGGTTCACGTAATTGCGGATGGAGGCCAGCTCTTCCGCCGAGGCCGGCTCATCGAGCGCCACCACGCGGTTGCGCACCATGTGATCGCGGGTGACCAGGATCATGAGGACGCGGCGATCGGCCAGCGGCACCAGCTCGATCTGGTCGAGCTCCTGCGCCAGCGCCGGAATCGCCGCCGCGATTCCCACGTTGCTCGTCAGCTCCACCAGGATATGGCTGGACCGTTCGACGCAAGCCCCCACCGTATCCAGCGAGCTGAACTCGTTCCGCAGCCGCTCGGCTTCCGCCAAAGCGACGCGTTTGACCGTCAGAGAGCGGACATAGTACCGGAACGCCTTCTCCGTGGGAACCCGTCCCGCCGATGTGTGGGGCTGCGAAAGGTAGCCCTCGTCGGCCAGGTCCGCCATCGCGTTCCGGATGGAAGCCGGGCTGAGCGCATCGCTCCGGCGCCTGGAGATGGTGCGCGACCCGATGGGCTCACCGGTTTCGATGTACTCGCGGACGATCGAGCTCAAGATTTCCCGATGCCTCGTTTGGAGTGGCAGGTTGGTTCTCATAGACCCTGGACTCGAAGTCCCCTACCATGATCTTAATCGTCGCCAAGCGAAGAGGTCAATGAGGAGATCTGAAGCCAGCCGCCACTGAGTCTAACCCATTGATTCAAAACATTTTCTGCCACGCAGACTGCGGGTTCGCCATATGAACTGATTTTAATTGCGGCTTAAGCGACTCTTCATGTGCCGTTCGCTATGATATTCGCAGGTGAATAAGTTCGCCCCATCCCAAAGGAGATACGCAATGAAGAAGCTGATGTCGCTGATGCTTGGTCTGTCGCTGGTTTTCGGCACCGTGGCCCTGGTTTTTGGTCAGGACACAACCAAGACGACCGAATCGACCACGAAGACGAAGAAAAAGGCCGCCAAGAAGACGACCAAGAAGAAGGAATCCACCGAGAAGACAGGCGCGCGCTAAGCCCACTTCCGGTAATGAGTCGCTGGGAAGCCGCGTAGCGCCTCGCAGCCTGCGCGGCAAACCAGCGACGGTAGTCCAACCCTCCAGTTTCCCTCATTTCTTCCAACCCCAAAAAATAGAGCAGTCGTCCATGTCCACCTGGTGCTGGTACAGTTTTTCCAGACCGTAGTCGTCGATCTGGTCGTCGTTGCAGCTATAGGCCGTGGCGAACATTCCCGATTGCACCTGGCGCTTGACCTCGGCTTCGGTGACGATGTGCATGAGCGCCGCCTCCGCATTCGGCAGGTTGACCTTGTGGGTATAGTACAACTCCAACCCCGGCGGCGGCATACGCCTCGTCAAAAAGTAGATCGGCTCATCGGCGAACAGCAGTGAGTGGCGCGGCGTCACCTGGTCGATCTTGTTCGCGTGCCGTTGGTAAACGCTCCAGTTCAGGTCCCGCCGTTCATATAGCGATTTGCCCAGTCCCAACGCGAACAGCACCGAAACCAGCAGCACCGGCCACCGCGGGCGATCCGGTCCGAGCACGCGGGAGCCGATCGCGTACAGCCCCGCCACAGCCAGAATCGTCAGAAACGGCACGGTCAGCAGAAAATATCGCGAGAAGGTGGGATGGGCGCGCCCAACCCACGCGGAAAGCGCCGCCGTGAGCCATGCGCACAGGTAGAACTCCGCCTTCAACGCGCGCGGCCAAGCGCTTCGGCGCACCACGTAAAGCAGGCCGAAGACCGCCAGCAGGCCCAGCACCAGGGCCTGGCCGGAGTCAATCCAGGATGTCAGGATTTCCAGGTCATGGCGGGTCGTCTCGGGCCAATACAGCTTGCGAAAGTAGGCGTGATATTGAACCACGTTGAACCAGGTCTGTCGCGGCCCTAGCCAAAACAGCCGGAACACCGGCGCGAAGGGAACCACCGTTCCCGCGCCGAACGCCAGGAGCTTCGTCCATCGGCGGCCCGCGCGATTGTAGAACAGCATCCAGACGAGCAACACGGGGGCGGCGGCAGCCGACAAGAGCGACGAACCGGTGGCCACGCCGCCGAAGAAACCGGCCAGGGCGGCGAGGAGCGGTCCACTTCGATCCACCGCGCGCACGGTAATCCGGAACGCCGCGGCCAGGGCGAACAGGCAAATGCCGTAGGCCTGCGCCAGCGGCCCGAACTCGAACACCATGGCGTTCAAACCGGTCGCCAGGCCGGCGGCGACGGCGGCAGCCAGCCGCCAACTTCCCACCGGGAAGCGGCGGAAGACGAAATCGGCCGTCAGCAGGACCGCGCCGATCGTAAACAACGCCGCGAAAGCCTGCGGCACGCGCCAACTCTGCCCCAACAGGCGCATCCACCCCGCGTTCCAGTAGGCGTTCAGCGGCGTCTGCGGAAAACAGAAATCGATGTATGGCCTTCTGCCGGCGTCCATCAACTGCGCGGCCAGCAGATGATAGCTTTCATCCCAGGTGAAGGCCCAGGTTACGGAATAAACCAGGAACACCGCGGCATACAGCGACAGCGCGCCCAAAAGCCACAGGTAGGAACCTCTGCGATCGGCTTCGGCGTTCACAAACGAAGGCAAATCCGGCACTAGCCATTGTGACACGTGGGCGGCGCGGCCGGTAGCCTGTAACCTTCCAGAATGGCGTATCGCCCCTTCTGTGTCCATTATCGACGTGCTTTGGGGGAGACGTATGAAGTTTTTTGGGGGCGCCGTACTGGCTTTTTTAACCGCCCTGTCCGGTGCGGTTTTGGCTCAAACGCCACCCGATGGGAGCACCGCCGCCCCGCACAGCGAGGTAGCCGGCACGGTTACCGCCGTCGACGCTCGGGCCAATCAAGTTTCCTTGAAGAGCGATAAGGGCGACGCGATCGCTGTAACCACCACCGAGAAGACCCTCATCCTGCACCTGCCGCCCGGCGAAAACGACGTGACCAAGGGGAACAAGATGGCCCTTTCCAGTCTGGGCGCCGGTGACCGCGTGGTGGCATTCTACCGTGGACCCGCGGGCCGGAAGGCTATCGAAGCCACCTCTCTGGTGGTCCGCACCAAAGCGGATTTTGCCGTGATTGCGGAGAAGGAACGGCAGGACTGGCAGAAGCGCGGCACCAGCGGAACGGTCACCGCGATTGACGCCACCGCCAGAACTCTCACCATCAAGGCCGGACAGAAGTCCCTCGCGGTCGTTCCTTCGGAGAAGACCGAGTTTCTCCGCTATGCTCCGGATTCGGCGAAGTTCAGCGACGCCAAGCCAGGTCCCTTCGCCGAAATCAAAGTGGGAGACCAAGTCCTCGTTCTGGGCGACAAGACGGGGGACGGCGCCGGCATCAAGGCCGAGAAGATGCTCTCGGGCACCTTCCGGCAGTTGGCGGCGACCATCAGCTCCGTCAACGCCGCGACGGGTGAAATCGTGATTAAGGACCTGGCCACCAAGAAATCCGTGACCGTGCACGTGAATGCCGATACCACCATGAAGAAGCTCCCGGAGACGACTGCCCAAATGCTGGCCAGGCGATACGGCCCCGGTGGCGGGCAAGGCGAGGCACGGGCCGGCGCGGGCGGTTTCCCAGGTCAGCGCGGCGGTATGCGTGGCGGCGTGCCCTCTGGGCCCGGCGGTGACATTGGGCAGATGCTCGATCGCTTGCCGGCGATGCCGCTCTCGGAACTAAAACGCGGCGACGCCATCATGGTCTCGACTACCCAGGGAAGCGACCCGGGCCGCGTCACCGCCGTGATGCTCCTGGCGGGAGTCGAACCTCTTCTCACGGCTTCTCCCAACGCCACCCGGGACATCATGAGCGGCTGGAACCTGGGCGGCGGCGGCGGCGGTGAGGGAGGTCAGTAGGGCAATATGTCTAACTTGCGAACCATCGGCTTTTTGCTTTTGGCAGCCGCACTGACGGTGTTCAGCGCGCCGGCCCAACAGACAACCGGGACGCTGCGCGGCGTCCTGACGGACGACTCGGGCGCCATTATTCCCGCCGCGACGGTTTCCATCGCCGGTAGTGGCGTGCAGAAGTCGGTTCCCACGCAAAACGACGGGAGCTACACGTTTGCCGGTCTCCTCACGGGCCAATACACGGTGCGGGTGACGTTCCCCGGCTTCGCCGCTTTTCAACAGGTGGTCGCCATTTCGGCTGGAAGCACCGTGCAGCTTCCCATTCAACTGAAGGTGAGCGCCGCCGAGAAGCAGGAAGTGACGGTGCAGGGCGAGGCTGGCCCGCACCTGAGCGTCGAGCCGGACAACAACGCCACCGCGCTGGTACTGAAGGGCGAGGACCTCGCCGCCCTGCCCGACGATCCGGACGACCTGGCGGACGCCCTGCAGGCGCTGGCCGGCCCCGGCGCCGGTCCCAACGGCGGCCAGATTTATATCGATGGTTTCAGCGGCGGCAATCTGCCTCCCAAGGAATCCATCCGCGAGATCCGCATCAACCAGAATCCGTTCTCGGCGGAGTACGACCGGCTGGGCTTCGGCCGCATCGAAATCCTCACCAAGCCGGGCACCGACACCTTCCGCGGCAGCGTGTACTTCAATGAGAGCAACGGCGTTCTCAACTCGCGCAACCCGTTTGCCCAGAACAAGCCGGACTATTCCAACCAAATGTATGGCGGCAACTTCGGCGGCCCCATCAATCATCGCTCTTCGTTTTACGTGGACCTCAGCCGGCGCGATATCCAGGACAATGCCATCGTCCACGCGATTTTCCTCGATCCCACCACGCTGCTGCAAAGCAATATCGATACGGCCGTGGTGACGCCCAACGTACGCACCACCATCGGCCCGCGAGTGGACTACCAGTTGAGCACCAACAACACCCTGGTAGCCCGCTTCGAGTATTCCACGGGCTATCGGGACAACTCCGGCATTGGGGGCACCACGCTGCCGGCGCTCGGTTACAACACGACCAGCAACAACGAGAACCTGATGCTCACCGAGACCGCCATCCTCAACCCCCGGGCGGTGAACGAAACCCGCTTCCAATGGACGCGCAGCTACAGCAATTCGCTGGGCAACAATTCCATTCCGCAGATCAGCGTGGTTGGCGCATTTACCGGCGGCGGCAATCAAAATGGGCATTCCTACAGCACGGCGAAACACTTCGAGCTGCAAAACTACACCTCGCTTTCCCGCGGCACCCATACCATCCGGTACGGAGTGCGCCTTCGCCGCGAGAGCAGCCAGTCGGAATCCCCGTCGGGTTACGGCGGGACGTTCTCGTTCCTGGGCGGAATCGCGCCGGTGCTGAGCGCCAATAACCAGGTGGTGACGGACCCCACCACCGGGCTGCCCGAGACCACCCAGATCACGTCGATTGAGCAATACCGCCGCACCCTGCTGTTCCAGCAAATGGGGGACACGCCGGCGCAGATCCGGGCGCTGGGCGGCGGAGCCTCTCAGTTCACTATCTCCGTCGGCAACCCGTACGCCAGCGTCACGCAGATCGATGCCGGCCCGTTCGTCCAGGACGACTGGCGGATGCGTCCGAATTTCACCGTCAGCGTGGGGATGCGCTATGAAATCCAGACCAACATCTCCGACCATGGCGATTGGGCGCCGCGCCTGGGCTTCGCCTGGGCGCCCGGCACCGCCAAGAACGGGCGTCAGAAAACCGTAATCCGCGGCGGCTTCGGCATGTTCTACGACCGCATCAGCGAAAGCCTCACCATGCAGGCCTGGCGCCTGAACGGGATCAACCAACTTTCATACCTGGTGCAGAACCCGGACTTCTTCCCGAATGTGCCGCTGCTCTCGACGCTCACCCCGCAGCAGAACAGCATCTACCGGCTGGACCCCAATCTTCGGGCGGACTACAGCATGCAGAGCGCCATCGGCGTGGAGCGGCAGTTGCCCTGGAACACCACGTTCGCCGTTACCTACACCAATACGCGCGCCCTGCACATGCTGCAGACCGTGCCCATCAATGCTCCCATGCCGGGCACGTACCCCACCGGCCAGCCCAGCCTCGGTGTGCGGCCCTATGGCGCCGCCGCCGGAAACCTGTTCGAGTACGAATCGGGCGGGCTCATGAAGCAAAACCTCTTCATGGCCAACTTCAACACGCGCTTCAACAAGAACGTCTCGTTGTTCGGGAACTACTCGCTCAACTACGCCGACGATCTGCCCGGGGCGCCGTCGAATCCTTACAATTTCTTGCAGGACTGGGGGCGGTCGACGCTGGCTACGCGGCACCGGTTCCAGTTGGTGGGTTCGGTGATGGCGCCCAAGGCTATCCAGCTCAGCCCGTTCCTGACTTTGAATTCCGGCCGTCCGTACGACGTCACGCTGGGCACCGATCTGTACGGTGACACGCTAAAGAATGCCCGTCCCGATTTGGCCACCGGCCCCGGGCCGAACATTGTTTCGACCCCGTTCGGATATTTCAACACCAATCCGGTTCCGGGCTCGAGCGCCAACCTGGTTCCGCGGGACTACCTGACGGCCGCGGGCCTGGTGTCGTTCAATCTTCGAGTGGGCCGTACGTTCGGCTTCGGTCCACCCCGCGGCGCCAACGCTGCCAACGCCGCTACCGATGGCATGGGCGGCGGCGGTGGACGCGGTGGCGGCGGACGCATGGG
>JBAWDI010000326.1:0-4543 GCA_049590695.1 Bryobacteraceae bacterium | reverse complement strand
GCAGGTTGCTCCGCATGTCGTGGAACGACTGTATCCGACCCGCCAGATCGCCAAGTGTCAGCCTCACCGAAGGGATCTCGCTTACCGAGCCGCGACCGTCAGGGAGCGGTCCGGCCGCCAACGCCGCAAGAAAGGCCTTCACCACGTCATCCACGTAAACCAACTCCATTTCGCAGTTCGGATCGGAGATCCGGATTGGCAGATCGTTCGCAATGTTGTGGCAGAACGTCGCCACCACCGAATTGTAGTTCGGCCGGCACCATTTCCCGAAGACGTTCTTCAACCGATAGATGCAAACCCGTGCCCCGGTCTGGGCCGCGTACTCGCGCAATGCATCCTCCGCGTGCCGCTTGCTGATTCCATAGGGATTCTCAAGTCCGGCCTGGACGGAGGAGGACATCACAATCACGGGTGTCCTGCCAAGTTCGCGCAGGATCTCGCAAATGGTACGCGTCAGTCCCGCATTCCCGATCTCGAACTCTTCGGTGATTCGCGGACGGTTGACTCCGGCAAGATGGTAAACGATTTCCGCCGCCGCCAGCCCGCCGCGCAGATCGTCCGGCGAGTGATCGACGTCGAACGGGGTCACCGCACAGCCCTCGCGCACCCGCAACTGGGCGATGAGGTTTCGCCCAATGAACCCGCGGGCGCCGGTCACCAGGATGTTCATACGCTAACCGTCCGGGTCTTCAAGGCGTCCTGCACACAATCGAGTTTCAGGAGGAGTGCAATCATCTCGGCCTGATTCATGCGGTGCGTGTTGTGCGACGTATACTCCCCGGCGGTCGAGACATCGACCTGGCCTTCAGTGAAGTAGAGGGAGTAATTCAGATCCCGATTGTCGGCTGGAATGCGATAGTAGCCGCCGCGATCTTCGGCTTTGGCCATCTCCTCACGATTGAGCAGCGTCTCGTACAGTTTCTCACCGTGGCGGGTACCGAGAACCTGGATTTCGTTGTCGGCCCCGAAGATGTCCTTCAGAGCCTCCGCTATGACGAGGATCGTGGCGGCCGGAGCCTTTTGTACAAAGATATCCCCTGGCCTGCCGTTCTGGAACGCGTACACGACAAGGTCCACTGCATCCTCGATCGTCATCATGAAGCGGGTCATGTTCGGATCGGTGACGGTCAGTGGCCGGTCGGCCAGGATCTGGCTAATGAACAGAGGGATAACGGAGCCTCTCGATGCCATGACGTTGCCATACCGCGTGCCGCAAAATATAGTGCTGTTGCCGCCGTACATACGGGCCTTAGCGACCATGAGCTTTTCCATCAGAGCCTTGGACATTCCCATGGCGTTGATCGGGTAGACAGCCTTGTCCGTGCTGAGCACGATAACGTTCTTGACGCCGCAGGCCTGGGCCGTGCTGAGGACATTCTCCGCGCCTAGCGTATTGGTCCGAACAGCCTCAAGCGGAAAGAACTCGCATGAGGGAACCTGCTTCAGAGCGGCGGCATGAAATACGTAATCGACGCCGCGCATTGGGGCGAGGAGGCTGCTCGGCTCCCGAACGTCGCCGAGGAAGAACTTCAGCCGCTCATTGCGCAGGGCGTTCCGCATATCGTCCTGTTTCTTCTCATCCCGGCTGAAGATGCGGATTTCGGCTATGTCCGTCTTCAGGTACCGGCGGACCACAGCGTTGCCAAAGGTGCCGGTCCCGCCGGTGATTAAAAGAGTGCGCCCTTTGAACATAAACCGTCGGTTTTGCAATAGGGGAAGCCTATGTAGTTACACAATCCGGCTGAGGGCCACGCCCTAACAGCCAGAGGTACACAGCGGAAAGCTGCGTGGCGACTGCATCCCACGTGAGCCGACTGGCAACCAACGCGCGGCCGCGGTTTCCCATTTCCCGCAGCTCCGCCGGCGATCGCAACAGAAGGTCCGGGAGTGATGCTCCTATGGAATCCACGGATGGCTCGACCATCCAACCTGCGCAGTGCTCCAGCATTTCCGGGAAGGGGATGGCCGTGGTAGTGAAAACGGGTACGCCCGCCCCCAGCGCCTCGAGCACCACCATGGGCCACCCCTCGCTGTGAGATGGGAGGACGAAGGCGTCGGCCGCCGAAAACGCATCCCGTTTCAGGTCCCCATAAAGGGGACCAATGAACCGGACAGAGTCCCGCAATCCGCACTGATCAACGAGCGTTCCCAATTCGCGCTGGTGGTCGAACTCATCCACGCCCGCTATCAACAGGACCCATCCGGTGAATGCCTTCGCGTTTGCTCGAATGCTTTCAATCAGCAAGGGAAGGCCTTTCTTAGGGGTGATCCGGGAGAGGAAGAAAAGGATTCGAGTGCCGGAGGCAACCGCGAAGGTATGCCTGAATCGCTGCGCGTCTCCAGCCGAGCATAGCCACTCCTCCGACATGCCGTTGGGAACGACTGCGATAGGGTTGTTGAGACCGAACTTGCGGAATTCCTGGGCTTCAGGTTGGCTGAGCGCGTGCAAGCAGGATGCGTTCCGGAGGTTGGAGCGCTCATATGCCGCAAGAGCCAGCGCTTTCTTCCACCTGCTGCGGCGGAGAGCCCACGCACTCAGCGAACCGTGCGGAGCAATCACAGAAGCCCCGTGGCGCCCGACTCGCCATGAGCGCGTGGCGGCGGACACACCGGTCCAGATTCCGTGCTGGTGTATAACGCAACCTGCAGTGTCTTCAAGTGAGGACACCGCCTCCTGGAGCTCATACGACCAACTCCACGCCCCAGGGCCGACTCGTGCAAACATCCGGACTCGTTCCAAAGGAAAACCGTTGCTCTCCGGCTGGGCAGTGACATCGGGCACACTGTCCAGGGACCAGACCCGCGTATCCCATCCGCGACGAAGTTGCGCCTTGGCCAAGCTGAATGCCACGGCACCTAGCCCGAATGAGCGTCGACCAACACTGGTCGCGAGGTGCACGGCTGTGGACATTTTACTGCGGCGGTTCCGACAAAGACGCGCAAGCGGCTAGCCCGCGATGCCAACAGTGGCAAGCGGAAATGCACTCTAACACGAGCTTTGCGCAGTTCTGCGGACTGTATCCGCGCGCCACGGCCGCTGCATGCCGTCCCATCGCGCGCAAATCATCGGTCGGCATTGCCTTTACCTGCTCACAACGATCCCGCCAGATTCCGGACCGCATCAAACACCCCCCTGCGCGCCGGGAAACCGAGGCTGTCAGAAAAGCGATGGTCATAGAAAAGCGCGCGGACGATGAATCAGAACCCAGAGCAATGCCCTGCCGACGACCGTCGCTTTGGGCTGTGGGGCGTTGAGTGCAATCTGGACAGCCTTCATGAGGTTCGTCGCGAAGGTCTCCGGCGTCCACCGGCTGATGATTTCGCGGCTGGCTTGGCCCATGGCGGCGCGCCCGTCCTCGCTCATAGAGCTCACCCGCAGCATGAGGCGGGCCAGTTCCTCGGCGTCGTAAGGGTCAAAGGTGAAGCCGTTCCGGCCCTCTTCAACAAGATCTGGCGCGCAGCCGCAACGATTAGATACCAGCGCCGGAAGCCCGGCGGCCATGGCTTCGTTGACCACGAGGCCCCACTGCTCGTCGCACGCGCTTGGCAGGATAAAGGCCCCCGCACCTCCGTACAAGGCCGGTAACTCGTCATATTGGACGAAACCAGCGAGGCAGACTGAGTCATCAACCCTCAGCGTTCTTATCGCTTCCGCTACCTTGTCTCCTTCCGGTCCCTCACCCGCCAGCACGAGACCCCAGGCGGCACTGCCGGCCTCCTGGCGGTATCGGGCATAGCCTTCAAGCAGGCGTGGAAGGTTCTTCTTCCGAACGAAGCGGCAACAGACCAGGAAGGATTGCCGCGTATCAGGCCCGGCTTCGCCTCCGACCTGCAACCGCCCGAAATGCGCGTTGTCGACAACGGCGTACCCGGGGACTACAGCCAGCTCAGGGAACCCGAGGAGGTTCACGTACTCGGTCTGGCGTCTCCCCCCCACCAGGGCCGCCCGGTACAAGCAGAGCAGCCTTCGCTTAACCGCCTCACCCAGGAACGTTCGCCGCCTGTCCAAGACCGTGCTCTCCGACATGAGCACCGCCGGCGTGGATGTTTTAAGGCACCACCATAATGCTAGGAACGCATATGGCGTAGACCAGCCGGGGATGGCCACCGCCCTAGGCTTTTCGGTCTCAAGGCAGCGATAGAGCCGCCGGCGGAGATCCCCGACCCGCGGCTCGTCGGCCATCAGCTCCGGAAACAGCGTTACGCGACGGAAGTCCTGCGAGTAGTCCACCAAATCCCACTGGTAGGTTGTGTCCTTTCGGACCACCTCGATGGCCACCGCCGGCCCCCGGGCGGCGAATGCGCGCATCCGCGCGCAGTGATACGGGCCGTAGCGGTGGAAGATCACGGCGATTGGACGTTCCATTTCAGGTATTGACAACGGGTCAGACGGCCTGAGGGTTCGCACGCGCTTGCTGGATGGCTGCCACCAGCCGCTCCCCGTACTTTTCGAGGGTGTACTCGCGGGAGCGTGCGATGGCGTTGGCGGACATCCAGACGAGCCGTTCGCGGTCTCGCGCCAGCAGCTCCAACTTCTCCACGA
>JBAWDI010000325.1:0-7387 GCA_049590695.1 Bryobacteraceae bacterium | reverse complement strand
ACGGCCCAAAAGTACGCCGGACCGCGCCCTCCCAAGGCGGACCTCCCGTATCTGAAGCACGCCGAGAACCTCATCCCGACCGAAGCCGCCGAGGCCAAGGAAGAGAAGAAGAAGGACGATATCCTGTACGTCATCGACGGCGCCAACTCTTCCGCCAAGACGCCGCTGTCGTTGCCCATCTTCCTGCTGCAGGCGGCCAAGCTGGTCCCCGAACGCCTCCAACTCTTCAAGCTCGATTCCAAAAGCGACCACCGCGAGATCCTGTTCTCGCGCAAAAACCCGCCCACGGCCATCCGAATCGAGATCACGCGGCTCGACTCCGACCTGTATCGGATCGAGGTCGACGAAAGCCTGGATCCCGGCGAATACTCGCTCAGCCCGCAAGGCTCGGACCAGGTCTTCTGTTTTCAGGTGTTCTAGCGCTCGTGGAGCGGGCGTCCCGCCTGCCATGCCGGTATTCCTACCGGCATTCCCTGAAGAACGTCGGCACGGACGCCGACGTGGCAACCTGAAAGGTCGCTCCACGAATGGAGCATAAGGCACTGCACTTGACGATCCCGTAGCGCCCGGCCGCGTGTGGTATTCTGGGAAAGTACCAAAACGAGATAAAGAGAAGACAAGGAGCATTACCCCTAGAATGGCACTGGCGATTGAAGTAAAGCGGCAGGTTTTCGCAACCAATCAGCGCCACAAGACCGACACCGGGTCGGCAGAAGTACAGATTGCCCTGTTGAGCCAGCGCCTGACGCTGCTGCAGGAGCACTTCCAGGCGCACAAAAAGGACCATGGGTCCCGCAAGGGATTGTTGACCTTGGTAGCCAAGCGTCGCCGGCTTCTGACCTACCTGCGCGATACGGATCCAGAGCGCTATAAAGCGGTGATCCAGCGGCTGGGCATCCGCCGCTAGTCCATTCTTCGGAAGCACGTGCTGCCGATTCATGCCAATTTGGCCCGGACGGGGCCGAGGCGTGTAGCCTCGATCCGCGAAGGGCCACTCACCCTGTCAGCTCCACTCTCAAACGGCTCCGTTTACGGAAGCCTATTCGTGACTGGCCTGGACTGGTTCCAGGCCGAGTTTGGAGGTTTTAAAGAAGAATGATTCACACAGTTGAAGTCGATTTAGATGGCCGCAAGATTACCCTGGAAACCGGTAAGGTGGCCAAACAGGCGAACGGCGCGGTTGTCGTTCGCTCCGGTGACTCGGTGGTCCTGGTCACCGCTTGTATGGCCGACGATCCCAAACCGGGAGCGGGCTTTTTTCCGCTCACCGTCGACTACCGCGAATACACCTACGCCGCCGGGAAGATCCCGGGCGGATTTATCAAACGCGAGGGGCGTCCCTCGGAAAAAGAAGTTCTCACCAGCCGCCTGATCGATCGTCCGGTCCGGCCGCTGTTTCCCGAAGGGTTCCTGTATGAAACCCAGATCATCGCCATGGTCCTTTCGGCCGATCCGGAGCAGGATCCCAACTCCCTGGCGATCGTCGGCGCGGCGGCCGCGCTGGCCATATCCGATATCCCCTTCCCCCACGTTCTGTCCGGCGTCCGCGTGAGTATGAAAGACGGCCGGTACCTGGCCAACTCCACCTACGACGAGAGCCGTGAATCCAAGCTGAATATCATCGTCGCCGGAACCGAATACGGCATCGTGATGGTGGAAGCCGGCGCGCAGCAGGTCTCCGAAGAGGAAGTCCTGGGCGCCATCGAGTTCGGCCACCAGTGCTGCAAGAAGATCGCGGCCGGCATTCGCGAATTGATGAAGCTGGCGGGCAAGCCCAAGCGCGAGTTCGTGGCGGCGGCGCTCGACCAGGCCCTCTACGACCAGATCTCGAAGGACGTCCGCGCGGAGCTGACCGACGCCCTGAATACCGAAAAGCGCGACAAGGCCGAAAGCCACACGCTGGTGGCGGCCTTGAAGAAGCGCGTGCTGGAGGCCCAGCCGGAAGAGCAGAAGGCGGAAGCCGCCAAGTGCCTGGAGGCGCTGAGGGAGCGCATTTTCCGCCACGAGATGATCGAGAATCATCGCCGTCCGGATGGCCGCGCGTTCGATGAGATCCGTCCCATCACCATCGAAACCGGCGCTTTGCCGCGCACGCACGGCTCGGCGCTGTTCACCCGCGGCGAGACCCAGGCGCTGGTGACCATCACGCTGGGCACCAAGGACGACGAGCAGCGCATCGAGTTGATCGAACCCGGCGACTCTCCCTCCAAGCGCTTCATGTTGCACTACAACTTCCCGCCGTTCAGCGTTGGCGAGACGGGCTTTATGCGCGGTCCGGGCCGAAGAGAAATCGGCCACGGGGCGCTGGCCGAGCGCGCGCTCGCGGCGCTGATCCCCACCGAAGAGGCTTTCCCCTATACCATGCGCGTGGTCAGCGACATCCTCGAATCCAATGGATCGAGCTCGCAGGCCACGGTGTGCGGCGCATCGCTGGCGCTGATGGATGCCGGCGTGCCGCTGGCCGCTCACGTGGGCGGCATCGCCATGGGCCTGGTGATGGAAGACAAGGATTACGCCATCCTGACCGACATCGCCGGCGCCGAAGACCACTACGGCGACATGGATTTCAAGGTGGCGGGCACGCGCGAGGGCATCACCGCGCTGCAGATGGACATCAAGATTCCCAACGTGACCACGGCCATCATGAAGGAAGCGCTGGAGCAGGCGCGCCGCGGCCGCCTCTTCATCCTGGGCAAGATGTATGAAGCGCAGCCCAAGGCCAATGCCAGCATCTCGCCCTACGCGCCGCGCATTTACACCCTGCATATTCCGACCGACAAGATCCGCGACGTGATCGGACCCGGCGGCAAAGTGATCCGCGGGATCATCGAGCAGACGGGCGTCAAGATCGACGTGGAAGACGATGGCACGGTCCACGTGGCATCGGCCGACGAAGCTTCGGCCAACAAGGCGATGCAGATCATATCCGACCTTACGGCCTCGGCCGAGGTGGGCAAAACCTACCTGGGCAAAGTGGTGAGGCTGGTGGATTTCGGCGCGTTCGTGGAGATCTTCCCGGGGACGGACGGGCTGCTGCACATCAGCGAAGTGGCGGAGAATCGCATCCGCGACGTCCGCGACGAGTTGAAGGAGGGCGACCAGATCCTGGTGAAGGTGCTGGCGCTCGAAGGCAACAAGATCAAGCTGAGCCGGAAGGCCGTGCTGAAGGAACAGCGCGAAAAGCTGAAGCAGGGCAAGCAGTAACAGCAACAGCCCACGCAAATGACAACGGCGCCGGAGCGATCGGGCGCCGTTGTTCGTAATGCCCTCCTCAAAGGGTGCACATAAAGGTGGAGTCTACGGTGTCTTTGGTGTACTGCTGACGGCCGATCAGGGAATACCTCACCAGCGGCCCTCGGCGGGCCGGAGGAAATTCGGTGACAGGCTACGGAACTCCGCAACCGGACGACCGCTGAAGTTTGGGGGTTTCGTAGCCTGTCCCTGAAATGGACTTACAATGAGTCATGATTTCGCGCGGAGCGGGGCTGCTTGGCCTGTGGGCGTGCGCTGCCGCTGCATGGGCCCAAGCGCCAACGCCCGAGCAGACCGGCGCGGCCATTGAGATGAGCCGCCAGGTAGCGCTCGACTATGCGCGCTCGCTGCCCGATTTCATCTGCACGCAACTGGTGCACCGCTACATCGTTCCCGATATCGGCCTCGCGCTGTATACCCAACGCGTATCCTGGCGCGTGTTGGACACCCTCACCATCAAGCTAAGCTACTTCGATCAAAGAGAAAACCACACCCTGGTGCTGGTCAATGGAAAGCCGAGCGAAAAGTCCTATACGGATCTGGGCGGGGCCATCTCGGCGGGGGAGTTCGCCCTCATGCAGCAACAGATTTTCGACCCCGCCTCGCAAGCGGTTTTCACCTGGAAAAAGTGGAACAGAGTGGGTAAGCGGCAGGCCGCGACCTACCTGTATCGGGTGGACGTGTCCCACTCCCGCTTCATGTTGGACTTCCTGACACCCGCGGGACTGACTCAGGACATAGTCGGATACCACGGCACGTTGGAACTGGACCGTGAGACCGGCAATGTGCTGAGCATGACTTACATCGCCGATGCGATTCCGAAGACCTGCCCCATCTCTTTATCTAACACAGCGGTGACTTACGAATTCGCCGACGTCGGGGGCAAGCAATACCTGTTGCCGGCGTCTTCGGAGACGGAGATGCGGTCGCGCGAGTTGTGGACGCGGAACCACGCGGAGTATCGCGATTACCGCAAGTTCTCCGCCGATTCCACGGTGCGGTTTGGCGAGGCGCGGTAGAGGCGGCTTTACCGCTGGATTCGCGCGGAGCCGCCTTTGGCGAAGGCCCGTACTTGGTCTAACGTCGCCATGGTGGTGTCGCCGGGGAACGTCGTCAGGAGCGCGCCGTGAGCCCAGCCGAGTTTCACGCACTCTTCCGGGGGCTCGTTCGTGAGCAAGCCATAGAAGAAGCCCGAGGCGAAGCCGTCGCCGCCGCCGACGCGGTCGAAAACATCCAGCTCCGCGGTGGGCGCCTGGTAGGTTTGGCCGTTGATCCACGCCACCGCGCTCCAACTGTGGTGGTTGGTGGAGCGCACGTCGCGCAGCGTGGTGGCCACAATCTTCACTTGCGGATGCTTCTTCACCACCTGATCGATCATCCCGAAAAAGACGCTGGGGTCGAGCTTGGACTTGGCGGCAACTTCCGGGCCGGGTATTCCCAGGCCTTTCTGCAAGTCCTCCTCGTTGCCCACCAGAACGTCGGCGTTCTTCACGATGCGGTCCAGCACGGCGACGGCGCGCTCCTCACCGCCGGAGATGTTCCATAGCTTGGCGCGGTAGTTGAGATCGAACGAAACCACCGCGCCGGCTTGCTTGGCTGCCTGCATGCCTTCGATAATCACCTCCGAGGTGGTGGGCGAGAGGGCCGCGAAAATGCCGCCGCTGTGGAACCAGCGCACGCCGCCGGAGAAGATCGCTTTCCAATCGAAGTCGCCCGGCTTGAGCAGCGCCCCGGCTTCGTTCGACCGGTTATAGAACACCACGGGCGCGCGCATGCCGTGGCCGCGGTCGCTGTATACGGTGGCCATGTTGGGGCCGCGCACGCCATCGTGCTTGAAGCGTTTGTAGAACGGTTTCACGCCCATGGCCCGCACCCGCTCCGCGATCAGATCGCCGATGGGATAATCCACCATGGCGGTGGCGATGCCGGTCCGCATGCCGAAGCAATCCGACAGGTTGGCGGCGCAGTTGAACTCGCCGCCGCTGACGTGGATCTGGAATTGGGTGGCCTTCCGGAAGGGGATGATGCCGGGGTCCAGACGGTTCACCAATGCGCCCACGGAGACGAAATCCAGCGCGGCATCCGGACGGATGTTCAGACCATGACTCATATTGCTCTCCTATTCTGTCTACTCCGAGACTTCGTAGTGCTTCAGGATTTCCGGCCAGCGGTTCTGCGCCTTCAGAAGCAGCTCGACCACTTCCCGCACCGCCCCCTGGCCGCCCGCATTGCGCGTCACGTAGTGGGCGATGGCCTTGACCTCAGGCCGCGCATTGCCGGTGGCGATGGCCAGGCCCACGCGCCGCATCACCACCACATCGGTCAGATCGTCCCCGACGTACGCCACTTCACTTGGGTCGAGCTTGGCATCCGCCAGAATCTCGTTGACGATGGGGATCTTCTCAACGTGCCCCTGGTACACGTATTTCATCTTGCACTGGCGCGCGCGCTCCGCCGTGGCCGGCGACAGCCGCCCGCTGATGACGCCGGTGGCTATTCCCACGCGCGCCAGCCATTGCAGCCCGATGCCGTCCTGGGAGTCGAAGGCCTTGGTTTCGAAGATGGAGCCATCGGGCCCAGGGACGTTGTAGAGCTTGCCATCGGTGAGGACGCCATCCACGTCCATCAGCAGCAAGCGGATTTTGGATGCCAGTTGCGTTCGGTCGGCGCTCAAAAGAGTCTCCCCGCCTTCCTTACACAACGTACTGACCCGCCGCCACGTTGCCGCCCTTCCCCGTCCAGTTGGTGTGGAAGAATTTGCCGCGGGGCTGGTCCACGCGCTCGTAGGTGTGGGCGCCGAAGTAATCGCGCTGGGCTTGCAGCAGGTTGGCGGGCAGGCGCGCGCTGCGGTAGCCATCGTAGAACGCCAGCGCGGTGGTGAAGGCCGGGATGGGAACGCCCGCCTCGACGGCCCTGGCCACCACGCGGCGCCAGGACGTCTGACAGCGCTCGAGCACGCCGCAGAAGTACTGATCGAGCAGCAGGTTGCTGAGGCCGGGATGGGCGTCGTAGGCTTTCTTGATATCGCCCAGGAACGCCGAGCGGATGATGCAGCCGGCGCGCCATACCAGCGCGATGCCGCCGTAATTCAGATTCCAGTGGTACTCCTTGGCGGCCTCGCGCAGCAGCATGAAACCCTGCGCGTAGGAAACAATCTTGGAGGCCAGCAGCGCCTGGCGAATGTCCTCGACGAAAGCTCTCTTGTCGCCTTCGAATTTAATCTTCGGCCCCTTCAGAATTTGGGAGGCCTCGACGCGGTCGGCCTTCATGGCGCTCAGGCAGCGCGCGAAAACCGCCTCGCCGATGAGTGTCAGCGGGATGCCGAGGTCGAGCGAGCTGACGCTGGTCCACTTGCCCGTGCCCTTCTGCCCGGCGGTGTCCAGAATCTTGTCGACCACGTACTCGCCGTTCTCGTCCTTGTAGCCCAGAATGTCGCGGGTGATCTCGATCAGGTAGCTATCGAGCTCGCCTTTGTTCCACTCGGTGAAGACCGCGTGCATCTCCTCGTTGCTCATGCCCAGGTGCTCCTTCAGGAGCTGGTAGGCCTCGCAAATGAGCTGAATGTCGCCGTATTCGATGCCATTATGGACCATCTTGACGAAGTGGCCGGCGCCGTCCTCGCCCATCCAATCGCAGCACGGGGAGCCGTCCGGCGTTTTGGCGCAGATGGCCTGGAAGATACCTTTCACCAGCGGCCACGCTTGCGGGCTTCCGCCGGGCATCATGGAGGGGCCGAAGCGCGCACCTTCCTCGCCGCCGGACACGCCCGTGCCGACGTACAACATGCCCTTGCTCTCCAGGTACTTGGTGCGGCGGATGGTGTCCGGGAAGTGCGAGTTGCCGCCATCGATGATGAGGTCGCCGGGTTCCAGGTGGGGGAGCACCAGCTCGATGAAATCGTCCACGGCCTTGCCCGCCTTGACCATCAGCATGATCTTGCGCGGCCGCTTCAGTAGAGCCACCATCTCTTCGATGGAGTGCGCTCCGATGACCGTCTTGCGGCCCTTGGCGGCGTCGTTCAGGAAGGCGTCGACTTTCGACACGGTGCGATTGAAGGCCACCACCGTGTAGCCGTGGTCGTTCATGTTGAGGATCAGGTTCTGGCCCATCACGGCCAGCCCAATTAGCGCAATGT
>JBAWDI010000324.1:0-3382 GCA_049590695.1 Bryobacteraceae bacterium | reverse complement strand
TACAACTGGCCGGTTTTCAGGTGACCCCGACTGGCCGGTTTTGGGTGACCCCCGAGGGCGACGGCCAACCGGATGGTGGGGCGAATCGAGGCGCTCCCCGACTTCGCTCAAATTCGGTCGGTGGTGCTATATGGGGGGTCTTACACGTTTCGATCGCCCGTCACCACGATACAAGGCGACATGAATGTCTCGGCGCTGTTTGCGGCGTGGTCTAAGGTTCCGGTAATCAACGAAATCTCCGGTTACGCGTTTCAGACGGCTCCGGCCGCCATTTTCGCCAAGGCGAATGCCCTTTGCGCAACTGCGCCAAAGTGGCCGGCCGCCGGATCCGTTGTCAAGGTCGACACCGCGGCTGTCGTCTGTATGGAGAAATAGGTAGTGGCTCAGTTTGAAAATGGTCCCTAGAGCAGGTTGAAGAGAAAACTAAGGCCCACGCCAACAGAGATGATGGCAGAATCGGAAAGCTTCCCCATTCTCACCTCTAGTCGCGCAATGTCTAAGACGCGAATCTGATCGGTTAGGGCCACACTGTTTTGAAATGGGTCCGGGTATCCAACGTCTCTGATAATTTCGGTGACCGGCAAGAGTATTCTGTGCTGTGAAGCTTTAGCGACCTTGGTTGACATCGGAACACCGACCACATTACGGCCTAGGCGATTTACCGCAGTTCTCGAAACGATGATATATGGGCGCCGCTTCCACTGCTCAGAGCCGACAGTCTGAGACTGTGGAATGTTCACGCGGTAGATATCGCCCTGTTGGATGAGGGGCGCGGGATGCCCTGGGGTCACTGCAATAGCTCACCAGAAAGGTCAGACATTGAAGACTCGACCAGTTCTCTATCTTCATCGTCCCATTCATACGGGGCGAGCAGCGGCTCCGCAACCGGATTACGCAGTTCAAATCCCTGCTTGGCCCATGCATAGGCGTTTACTGCGGCCCGTAAGCCGTCAGCTACCAAGTCCCGCGCATCTGGATAGATTGGCTTATGGCAGTGCAGCGAGACCGTCAAGCAATCCAAGTGAAACCTTGTCCATAGCGCGTAAAACACAAAGCTAGAGCTTAGCTCCTCGTCTGTTTTTCGATCACCCCCAGATACCTCCTTAGCTGTGATTTGCTGAACTAGGGAGTTTATTTTACGGAATGTCCACACTGTGAAAATCGCTTGGTCTCGAACCGTTAAACCGAACGAGTCCCCATGCTCGCGGAAATCAGACTCTAACTCACTAAACGATTCGTCTGCCAAGCGCTCTAAGACTTGTCGAGGGATAAGGACTCTTGCAAGATCCGAGACAGCCCGCATTACGTGAACATAATTTGGGAACGCCGCGTCGCGAGCAATCTTAAATTCGGCAGCCGTTCGTTTCTCGATCACTCCGACGATCATCTGGTTGTGAATATCGGCGATGTTTCTGAGCAGTTCTTCCGCTGACACGGAGATCCGCTTAGCGCTTCGCTTTGAGGGAAGCCGCAGGAAGGCGAACTGCTCTCCAATACTGGTTAGCCCGAATCCCTGCGGGATTACCAGAGCTTCATTCATTAGATTCTTGTCCCCCATGGCAGCCATTCCAATTTCATTGGATGGCCTAGCCCTGTCCGGTGTTTCCGTCGTGTTAAGCGAACCGACGCCAGCGCGCCCGATTCGCCTTTGTTGCGATTACTCGACGCTCTTCTGGAGTCAGCCGCTCTGCCCTTGCGGGTCCGCCCGCCTTTCCGCCAAGGCGAGCCGCCGCAGTACGTGGATCTTCTTTAATTTCTTCAGTAAGAGACCGAACAATGCGAAACGCATTTCGGTTCAGGTCCATAGATCCTCCAAGGACAGTATTGCACCATGTCCACCGGGCATACAATACCACTTAGGACTATTAACCGCACGAAATTTGCTGACTTTCAATAGGGTAAACCCCCTATTATAACACCCTATTTGAACATTATGCTTGACATAAGCCGAGTAGTCAAGCATAATATTCAATATGAACCAGCTAAGCACAGAGCAGCGGGTCAGAATAATTCGATGCCTCGTGGACGGCAATTCGATGCGAGCGACGGCCCGAATCGCCAACGTGGCCCGAAACACCATCGATAAGCTGCTCGTGGAACTTGGCTCGGCCTGTTCTAATTTTCAGGATAGCACTCTGCGCAACCTCTCCTGTAAGCGGGTGCAGGTGGACGAAATATGGGCGTTCTGCTATTGCAAGCAGAAACAAGTGACGCCGGAAATCGCCGAAGAGCGGATTGCCGGGGATGTCTGGACGTGGGCAGCGATCGACGCCGACACCAAACTGGTTCCTTGCTGGACTCTCGGAAAGCGCGATGACGAGACCGCTGACGTGTTTGTTTCCGATATGGCTTCCCGGCTTGCAGACCGTGCGCAGATTACGTCTGACGGCTTGGCTGCTTACATGGGTGCCATCGTGAAGGCGTTCGGGGAAGATGTGGATTATGCCAAATTGGCGGAGTACTACGGCAACGGACCAGGCGGAGAAAAGCGCTACAGCCCGGCTGTTTGCACAGGATGCCAAAAAACGGAAATGATCGGCGATCCTGATCCGAAGCATATTTCCACAAGCTACATTGAACGACAAAACCTCACGATGCGCATGGGGATGCAACGCTTCACCCGGCTTACCAATGCCTTCTCTAAGAAAATCGAGAACCATGCCGCCGCTATCTCGCTTCACATAATGTACTACAATTTCGCGCGCGTTCATCAGACCTTGAAAACCAGCCCCGCAGTTGCTGCTGGCGTTGCCGATCACGTATGGGGCGTCGAAGAAATCGTAGCGCTCCTGGATTCAAACTGAGCCACTACCGAGAAATAACGGGACGCTCTGGTGGGCCGCCTCAGCTCTGTACGCGTCGTGCGAACCCGTCTTGACGGCGGAGTTGGAGTTCGGTCAAGGCGGGTAAAGGTTCGGGGGCGCTTACGCGATAGCGGGCATCCAGTTGGGTGACGGCGTGCTGGGCCACGCGGTCGAGGGCGTGGTGCAGGTAGGCGAATGGTTCGATCTTGTGGTGCTGGCATTGGGCCACGGAAGCTGGTCGGGATCGCGGCGGTCGGGCAGCCTCGATCGCTTCCGAACGACAGCCAGCTTGCTTCGGCTCACGGTCGCGCCGTGCAGACTCCGTTCCGCGTCGTTGTTGTCGATCACTGTAGCCGATCCGAGGGAGATATCTGATAGCATATGTGGATGACCACCGGTCCCGCCGCGGAATGGCAAGGGGCCGAACAAGTGGGCCGCTCCTGGCTTGGCGGCGCGTGGTGAAGCGCCACGGGGATACATGTTGCTGCACGGGAAAAGAGTTCTCGTAACGGGCGCCGACGGTTTCATCGGCTCGCACTTGGCCGAAGCCCTGGTTGAAGAAGGCGCCAGCGTCTTGG
>JBAWDI010000323.1:0-1800 GCA_049590695.1 Bryobacteraceae bacterium | reverse complement strand
AAGCGGAACGGCTGGACCCGCTTTCGGCGCCCATCGCGAACGATATCGTGTTCGTTCTGTACTGGAACCGGCGCTTTGACGACGCCATCGAACAGTGCCGGAAGAACATCGCGCTCAATCCCGGATTCCTCCGGGACTACATTCTGCTCGCGAGGGTGTATGCGGCCCAGGGCAGGTATCGGGAGTCGGTAGACACCTGTCTGAAAGTGCGCGAGCAGTTAGACGGGGTCTCCTTCCTGCCCCATCTGCTCGGCACTCTCGGGTTCGCTTATGCATCGGCCGGAAACTCGGAAGCCGCGCAAGAGGTGCTGGGAGAATTGCGCCGTCTGGAGGAGCGTGGCGCCGTCACCGCCCACGAGCACGCCGTTGTGAATACGGCGCTGGGCGATTGGGACGCGGCGATTCGAGAGCTCAAGACGGCCTATGAGCAGCGCACCGGCTTTGCGGTATTCGTCCCGGTCGAGCCTTTATTCGATGCTCTGCGCGCCCGGGGCTTGCTCGCCGCCAGTTCGTCCCTGTGAGCGTTCATCCCTGGGCCGCCGCCGCGACATCATCCTGCTGAAGCCAGCCATCCTCAAGTCAACCTTCCCAACGACCGACTCCCACATCG
This sequence comes from Bryobacteraceae bacterium, assembly GCA_049590695.1. Taxonomy (GTDB): domain Bacteria; phylum Acidobacteriota; class Terriglobia; order Bryobacterales; family Bryobacteraceae; genus Fen-178. The sequence continues at coordinate 1,190 of JBAWDI010000323.1, read as the reverse complement.
CAGTTGTGCCGTAGGGGAACGCGAATTCATTGGCGGTGCGGGGGAATTCGACGGCGCCGCTGCGTTTACGTAAACGTTTACCCCTCGCTCACGCCTGAACCCTTGTAGAGAGAGGCCTGCATGGCCCATTCTTTGAGTGACAGGTGACGGCATCTTCGCCGCGGAGGCTTTCCGCTCCGGCGATACGCGACCTGATCGCTACCAACTCTAAACGAATAGGAGATTATATGAAACTCGCAACCATCGTAGTGCTGGGAATTCTGCTCCTGGGGTCATTCGCCTCAATACAGACCGCCGCCCCCGCTGGCACTGGGCAGGCGGCCCCCCCTGGCGCTGGGCACGTCGCCCTGGCCTATACGAACGGTGGGGCCTCGACGGATACTGTCTGCATTTGGTACCCCGTGCTCCTTGGAGATCTCAAACCGGACTCCTTGTTCGCGTCCTTGCCCCACCCCTCGACCCTCGACAAGGCACATGCTTACCTCATCTGGGTTTCGGATTACACCGGCGTAGCGCTGCCCTCCAGTGCGGACTTTACCCTTTTCCTGATTCCCACGGGAACCGCCACCATCTATTTCAACAACAGGCCCGAAACGCGTGATTGGACGGACAAGACCAAACGGGGCACCTGGGGAACACCCGTGGCCACGTTTGTCAGGAAAGCAGGACTCTTCCCGAGCCTCGATGGCGGAACCTCGGGCACTTTGACTAGTACGGCCGAACTGGTGTCGAGCAAACCCTTCACATTCGAGGGAATAACGTTCGACTTCAAAAACCTGATCCCGCACGGAATGACCTGCACCGAGACTGTGTACGGGTCCGAGGAGAACGGCACGTGCGTCGTGGTCGGCAGCGGGCAGTAAGAGACGGGTCGCGATCGATTGCCCGGCGACGGGCGGGTTCTCCATGCTGGCGCGTTTCGAATCCCGCCCCGCTTGTCTGAAACTCATTTCGAGAGCATGCTGTAATATGCAGCCCCAGCGGGGAGGAGTTCATGAAAGGCGCTGAGAGATTCCGCATCGGCGATTATGACTGCTGGACTCTGGCCGACGGCGAATTGACCTACCCGGGATGGACCACGCTGCCGCCCGAGGGCGAGCCGCCCGCGGAGATCACTGCCCCGTATATAGCGCTGCTCGTCGATACCGGATCGACGCGAATTCTGATCGACACGGGCGCGGGAGCACTCG
>JBAWDI010000322.1:0-10434 GCA_049590695.1 Bryobacteraceae bacterium | reverse complement strand
CACGACATCCCATTTTCCCCTGCGCACGTCGAAATCAATTCAAATCGTTTTTGCTACGATCAGGGCTAAGCCTTGAGGGATGTGGTGGTTACAAGCCCTATTGCAAAAACGTTGGGACAGCAGTGGGTCAGACGCATTTTCCGTCAACCCTCCATCATATCCGCAGCCGGCAAACCGAGAGGAAAAATGCGTCTGACCCCTTTTCTAGGCCACCAGCTTCTCGAAGCGGGAGCCCGGGCGGACGATGGTCTGGTTGCGCTCCGGTCCCGTGGAAATGCAGCCCACCTCCACGCCCGTCCGGCTTTCCAGAAACGCCACGTAGTCCTTGGCCTTCCCCGGCAAGTCGTCGTACGAAGAGATGCCGAACGTAGCGGTGTTCCATCCGGGCACGCGTTCGTACACCGGCTCGAGCTTTTCGATTTCCGCGACCGTGGGCGGCATCTCCGCTATTTCCCGCGTGCCCAAGCGGTAGCCGGTGCAGACCGGAATGCTCTCCAGCTCGTCCAGCACATCCAGCTTGGTTATCACCAGGCTGTCGAACCCGTTGATGGCCGCAGTGTAGCGCAGCAGCGGAACGTCGAACCAGCCGCAACGCCGCGGCCGCCCGGTGACGGCGCCGAATTCGTTGCCGCGCTTGCGGATCATCTCGCCCGTCGCATCCAGGGCTTCGGTGGGAAACGGTCCGCCGCCCACGCGCGTAATGTATGCCTTGGAAACCCCGATCACGCCGCTGATGCGCGTGGGCGCCACGCCCGTGCCGGTGCAGGCGCCGCCCGCGCTGGCGCTCGAAGAGGTCACGAACGGGTAGGTTCCATGGTCGATATCGAGCATGGTCCCCTGGGCGCCCTCGAAGAGCACGGTCTTTCCGTCGCGGATCGCCTGGTTCAACAGCATCGCGGTATCGCGCACCATGGGCCGGATGCGCTCCGCGAAGGTTTCGTATTCGTCGCGGATGCGCCGCAGGTCCAGTACTTCGTAGATGCCCAGCGCCTTGGCAATGGCGACTTTCTCTTCCATCACCGAGTCGTATTGCGCGCGGAATACGACGGGGTCGAGCAGGCCGGCGATGCGAATGCCGCGCCGCCCCATCTTGTCCTCGTAGCAAGGGCCGATGCCGCGCGACGTGGTGCCGATGGAAGCGGACAGCTTCTCCATCATGCGGTGCACGGGAAACAGCACGTGCGCCCGGTTGCTGATGAAGAGGTTGCCCCTCACCTCGACGCCGGCGGATTCCAGCGCGTCGATTTCCGCCAGCAGGGCGGCGGGGTCGATGACCAAGCCGTTGCCGATCACCGCCTTCTTTCCCGCGTGCAGAATCCCGCTGGGGATCAGCTTCAGAACGAACTTCTTATTGCCGACGACCACCGTGTGGCCCGCGTTGTGGCCGCCCTGATAGCGCGCCACGATGTCGAACCGGGCGGAGAAGAGATCGACGATCTTCCCTTTGCCCTCATCTCCCCACTGCGATCCCAAGATTATGACGTTTCCCATTTTGTACAAGCCCATTCATTTTACCGTAGTGGGACAGACGATCGCTTTCTGTCGTCTGCCGGCCGCGTCGCCCGGGGGCCCAATTCGGAGTTGAAGACCCCTCACGTCCGCAGACCGGCTCCGGAAGTGATACGCTTGCAATTAATGCAGATTTCGGATGTCTACCTCGGATTGGGCGAAGAAGCGTTCGGACAACTGGTCCGCGGCATCTCCATCGGCAAGCTGAAAACCTACCAGATCTACGAAGGCTTCAAGGTGCGGGCGCGCCTTCACAAGGTGAATACGGAGCTCTTGCGCAAATCCGTGCCGCGGTTTTGGGCGCGAGTCGCCGAGCCCGACGAAGACTTCGCCAAGGACCTGGCCCAGGCCGTGCTGGTGTCGCACATCGATATGATCGCGGCCGTGCTCGACTTCGTTGGCGTGCCGCATGAGAACGGTTTCTTCGGCAAGAAAATGGACCCGAAGCCATATTTCACCGAGGGATGGGAGGAGCGCGTGCTCGAGAAGTTTCGCGGCTCATACCCGGAACCGCTGCTGCTCTTCTATATCAACCATTTGAGGTGGGAAACGATGGGAGCCGGCGAACCGTATCGCCCGGCGTCTCCCAACACGCCTTGAGTTCGGCTTGTGGCGTGCAGATAGATGTATGAATGATGACAGTTCCCGGACGGAACCCGTTGCCTCAGGCCCACAGCCGAACCCCGATTTGTGGTCGAACTCATTGTTGGGGAGTGAGATGCGAGTAAGGTCCCGCCCGGTGACAGGAGCGTCTGCTTGACCTGGGGATGTTGGATTTTCAAGCACCGGGATCAGTTCATGGGGGATAAGCCCCAATTCAGGTGCTTTACCCCCGGAACGAATTGGCCGCCAAAACACGCGAGGTGCCAGACATGAACCATTGCGATTTCCATTATTCACATTTATTGCCCAAGAAACCGGGCATTCTCCCGCTGGAGGAGACCATGACGAAGCAGTGCCGCCGGTGTGGCGCACCATTCGTCACGCGATCCCGGATCCGGAAGCGTTGCGATGCATGTCAGACCATCGTCTCGGCGGAGAAGCAGAAGAAGGCCAATGCGCGCCTGAAGGCACGCCGCGCCGCCCGGCGCATGTGCCTGCTGGCCAGCTAGCTGGTCCAGCCCGTGGCCTCGTGCCATGGGCCCGTGCCCAGCTTCAACATGGTCACGATAGCCTGCGATTCACCCGAGCGGCCTTCACCCACGGGTCCTACCTGTTCCGCCGTCTTGAACTTGACCGAGACCCGGTCCGGTTCGAGGCCGAGTGTCTCGGCCAGTTTCTCCCGCATGGCCTGCCGGTAGTCCTTCAGCTTGGGCCGCTCCAGAATCACCGTGGAATCCACGTTCACAATGCGGTACCCGAGCGCTTCCGCCAGGTCCTTGGCGTGGCGTAGAAACACCAGGCTGTCGCAGCCCTTCCAGCGCGGGTCGGAATCGGGGAAATGCATGCCGATGTCGCCCAGGGCAGCCGCTCCCAGAATGGCATCGGTGATGGCGTGAGCCAGCACGTCGGAGTCCGAGTGCCCCTCCAGGCCGAATTCGCTGGGCACCGTGACGCCGCCCAATATAAGGGGCCGGCCCGCCGCCAAGCGGTGCGAGTCCCATCCCAGCCCGGTCCGGATCTCGCTCAAGGCTGGACTTCCTTGGCGATCTCCTCATGAAAGAACAGGCGCGCCAGGTCCATGTCGCCCTGCTTGGTGATCTTGATGTTGCGATCGCTGCCCAGCACCACGCTCACTTCCACGTCCAGGCGCTCCACCATGCTGGCCTCGTCCGTGCCCAGAAAGCCGTCCTCGCGCGCCAGTTCGAAGGCGCGCGCCAGCAGCTCGTAGCGGAACACCTGTGGCGTCTGCGCCATCACCAGCTTCTCCCGCGGCAGGGTCGCCCGGATGCGCACGCGGCCGGTTGCGCGGCTCACCTGCTTCACCGTGTCCACCACCGGCACCCCCACGATGGCGGCGCCGGTTTCGGCCGCTTCGTCGAACACTTTGAGAATGGTTTCCGGATCGATGAACGGCCGCACCGCGTCGTGGACCGCGACCAGGCCGGTCTCCGGACCCAGCGTTGCGAGGGCATTCTCCACCGACTGCTGCCGGCTGTTGCCGCCAGCCACCGCGCGCACCCGCCGGCCGGGAAACTCCCGCGCCAGCATTCCGCCGACCCACTCCAGATCCTCCGCGCGCACCGCCACCACGATCTCCGCCACCCGGTCCGACGCCGCAAACTTGCGCACCGTATGAATCAGGATGGGCGAGCCTTCCAGCAGCATGAACTGCTTGCGGCTGGTCCCGGTCTTCTCGGCGGAGCCCTTTCCCATTCGGGTGCCCAGGCCCGCCGCAGGCAATATCACGGCCACTTTCATGTGCATTACGGTTCTATCGTGGTCCTTTCAGGGCCCAGATTATTGGTCATGGGCTGCGGGTCGCTCTTGCGCGCCGGCCGGTCGTGCTTTTCCATACCTGGCGCCACCGCGTGCACGCGCTCATCGAACTTGCCGAAAATCATCTTCCCCGCGGTGGTCTGGATCACACTGGTCACGGCGATATCGATGGTCTTGGAGATCATCTTCTTGGCGTTGTCCACCACCACCATGGTGCCGTCGTCCAGGTACGCCACGCCCTGGTTGTATTCCTTGCCTTCCTTGTTAATGAAGACCCGCATGGTCTCGCCGGGCAGCACGATGGGCTTGAGCGAGTTGGCCAGCTCGTTGATGTTCAGCACCTCCACGTTGTGAAGGTGCGCCACCTTGTTCAGGTTGAAGTCGTTGGTCATCACCTTGCAGTCGTAGATCTTGGCCAACTCGATGAGCTTCATGTCCACGTCGCGGATCTGCGGAAAGTCCTCCTCCACGATCTGAACGCTGAGATGCGTCATTTTCTGGATGCGCTGGAGAATGTCCAGCCCGCGCCGGCCGCGATTGCGCTTCATCGAATCGGCCGAATCGGCCACCAGTTGCAACTCCCGCAGAACAAACTGCGGAATCACCAGGACGCCGTCCAGGAAGCCGGTCTCGGCGATGTCCGCGATGCGGCCGTCGATGATGACGCTGGTATCCAGAATCTTGAACGTCTTCTTCGACGACTTCTCGACGCCGAAGATTCCGCCCAGGGCCGCCAGGTTGAGCATGTCTCCCTTCTTGGCGCCCACGATCAGACCAACGTAGGTCATCAACAAGAGAAGACATACTTGCAGAAAGGGCGGCGCACCCGCACGGGTGAGGACCAGCGACATCAGAAAAGCGCCGAAGATTCCCAGCACCGACCCGGCGGCGGCGCCGATCAGCCGCTTCAGGCTAACCCGCTCCAGCCGGATTTCAAAGAAGATGATGCCGCCACCCAAAATCAGGCCGCCCACCGCCGCGATCTCCCGTGGCAAACCAAACGGGTGCAACAAGTAGGCGGAAGTGGCGAGAACCAGGATGAAAATAGCGCGAACAATAAGTAGATCGAGCAAGAGGGCACCCCCTTAGGGTGAGTTCAAGATCCAGCGAGATCCTCATAAAACTGGTACTTGATCCTGTAAAAAACGCGAGTTATGTCGCGCCAAAAGTATAACACCTCCCGCAAGCGGGGGGAGTGCCGTAGCGCCGGATGAGAAGAGGCGGGATCGCCGCGGTATGCTGAATTGATCTGATAAGCCGGCTCCGGGAGCGGCCGCCGCATCGCCCGGTTCCCCGCGCCTCGTGGTGGTCGGCTTCACCGGCTGGTTGGAACCGAACGGCCCTCCCGAATCCGGAATCCGAGTATTGACCCGGCGCATCGACGGCATGGGCGACAAGGCGGTGGTGGCGCTGCTCTACGGCCAGGGCCAATGGCGCCAGACGGCCGCGGAAGTGCCGCGGTTGCCAGCGGAAGGCGCGAATCTTCAGGGGCGACCGGAATCGTTGCGATAATCGGCCACCACGCGCGCGTCCGCGAGGGCGATGGTGCGCGAGCAACTGCGCGCAACGCCGGCATCGTGCGTCACAATCAGGATGGTGGCTTTCAACTTCTCGTGCAACGAGCGGATCAGGGCGAGGATTTCGGCGCCGCTGCGTGAATCCAGGTTGCCGGTGGGCTCATCGGCCAGCAGGATGGGGGGGAAAGCCGCCAGGGACCGCGCGATGGCCACGCGCTGGCGCTCGCCGCCGGAGAGTTCGTCGGGCTGGTGATCGAGGCGGTGGGTGAGCTGGACCAGGTCGAGCACCTCGCGCGAGCGCTCGTGGATTTTCCGTTTCCCCCACCCGCGCAAGTGCAGCGGGAGTGCCACGTTCTCCAGGCAGGTGAGGCTGGGCATCAAGTTGAAGAACTGGAAGATGAAGCCGATCTTGTCGCGCCGCAATTGCGTCAACGCGTCGTCGCTCAGCCGGGCGATGCTTTGGCCATCGATGTGGATCTCCCCGGATGAGGGCTGGTCGAGCCCGCCGATCAGGTTGAGCAAAGTGGATTTGCCCGAGCCGGATGGGCCGACGATGGAGACCATCTCGCCGCGAGTCACCTCGAGATTGATGTCCTCGAGGGCGGTCACGCGCCGCTTGCCACTGAACTGCTTCGAGACTTGGGTGAGGCGAATCAAAGGAATCTCGCGTTCGGGAGCCGCCCTCACGAACGGCCCGCGGCGATGGGGACCAGTTTCTCGATCTTCTGCCACGCCACTTTGGCATCTCCCTGCTTCAGGGCTTGAAATGGGCCGAGCGCCCAGAGCAAGTCCTTCACACGGACCAGCTTGTTGAGGAAGGCCCGGTTGTCGACCGGCGCGAAACGCCAGCTCTCGCCACCGTCTTCGCTTACCAGGAGGCCGTCGTCGGTGCTGATCCAGCCGCGGTTGGAACCATCGAAAAGCACGCAAGTGAGCCAGCCCTTCACCGGGCTGGTTTGCGCATCCCATGTGGCTCCTCCGTCGCGGCTGCGCAAAATTTGTCCCGCGAACCCGACTGCCCAGCCGTTCTTGGCGTCGCGGAAATACACCGAGCTCAGCGACCACGACGCCGCGGGACTCCTGATCGGCTCCCAGGTTTGGCCGCCATTCGAAGTGCGAAGAATGGTCCCGGCCCAGCCCACGGCCCAACCGCGCTCCGCGTCCAGGAAGAAAATGCTCTCGAGGGATTGCGATGTGCCGGCGGCCTGCCGGGCCCAGGTGCGCCCGCCATCGCCGGAGTGAATCATCACGCCGGTATAGCCCGATACCCAGCCCGACTGGCCGGCGAACTCAATGTCGGTCAAGCTCTCGGTGGTCCCGGTCTGACCGATCTGCCAGGTCTTGCCGCCGTCCTCGGTAGCCAGCAGCAAGCCGCCGTCGCCGGCCACAAAGCCGGTATTCGCGTCCGGGAACGCGATCGCCCGCAGGCGCCCTTTGGCGCCGGTGTCGCGCGCCGCCCAGGTAGCGCCGCCGTCGGTTGTGACCATCACGGTGCTTGGTTCGCAAAGCACGTACGCCACGGAGGCAGTGGGCGCAGCCCCATCGCGAAATCGGCAGGAGGTCTCCTGCGCACCGGCCAGGGAAACACCCATTAGCAAGACTATTGCCAATCGTTCGATCATCTTCAAATCCCCGTAAAAAGGTTTTTTCTTCCGTTGATTGTAGCATCCGCCTCAGCCCAGCAAAACGATTCCAACGGCGATGGTCGCGACCGTCAACGGTGCGCCGACCTTGAAGTACTCCCAAAAACCGATCCGCGCTTCGTGGCGCGCTCTCTGGACTACGATCAGATTCGCGACGGAACCGAGGATAGTCAGATTGCCCGCCAGCGTGGTAGACATAGCCAGCGCGAGCCAGGACCGAACGGGATCGCTTAGCTGAGCCATGAACGGTCTGAAAACCAACACCGCTGGCACGTTACTCACGACGTTCGAGAGCAGGGCGGCCAAGGCGCTCAGCACCGGAACTCGCTCCAGGTGAAATTGCTGCGCGATGCGGAACAGGTCTTCGGGCAGGGAGGTCTTCTCCACCCCCGCCACCACGATAAAGAGTCCAATGAAGAGAACCAGCAACGACCAATCGATCTCGCGGTAAACTCTCTCCGGTTTCACGCGCCGCGTAACCAGCAGCAGCGCGCCGGCCATGAGCGCCACTTTCGGAACCGGCCAACCCGCGAAGAAGAGTACGATCATGCCCGCCGACACGGTCAGCGACTTCCACATCAGCACGCGGTTGATGCGCACCGGGCGTCGAGCCAGCGCGACCTTCTCCTGGAGCCGGAACTCCCGATGGTAGATGGTGGCAATCACAATCACCGTCAACACTAACCCCACCGCCGCGACTGGCGAGAGTGCCGCCGCGAAAGTCCGGTAGTGGATTCCCGAAAAACTGCCGATCATCATGTTCTGTGGATTGCCTGTGATGGTGGCCACACTCCCGATGTTGGCCGCCATCGCCACCCCCAGCAGGTAAGGCACGGCGTTGCGGCGTAGTTGGCGGGTGATGTCCAGCACCAGGGGTGTGAGCACCAGGCACATGGTGTCGTTGACGAAGAAAGCGGAAAAGAACCCGGCTACGAAAACGATGGCGGCCAGCAGGACCACGGGCCGGTGCGCATGTTCCACCACCCACTCCGCCACAGCGCTGAAAAAACCGGATAGCCGCAGGTTCGCGACCACGATCATCATGCCGAACAGCAGGATGATGGTGTTGTAATCGATGGCGGCGAAGGCTTGCTTGAAATCGAGGACGCCGCAGGCGATCATGAGGCTGGCGCCGATGATGCACGCGCCCGTTCGATCCACGCGGAATCCGGGCAGCCGGCCGATGGCCAGCACCACATAGGTTGCGAGGAAGATGAGGATGGCCGCCAAAGACCAGCTTACGCCATCCGCCCTCCGCTGGCTGTTATCCTGACTCGTTAGCAGGCCAAGCAAGGAGGGTGCCGCCATGTTGGTCGAACAGCAAATTGCCGAACGCAGAGAAAGGGCGCAAAACGCCGTCGTCCGGATCGAGGCCCGGCCCGCCGGGGGACTCTATGGCGACTATCGCGTGCAGTCCGCCAGCGGAAAAACCTACCGCGTCGCCATGCGCGGCCCGGGCCTCTTCGAAAACTACTGCTCCTGTCCGGACTTCGCCGTCAACACCCTGGGGACCTGCAAGCACATCGAAGCGCTGCTGCTCCAGTTGCGGCGGAAGCACGGTACGGCGCTCGAGCGAAAACAACACGCGCGCGTGCGCGCTTCCATCTCCCTCCAGTATGGAGAGACCATCGAGATCCGGCTGCGCCTGCCGATTTCGCCATCGCCTGGCTTGAAAACCTTGGCCGGCGAGTATTTCGACCCGGCGGGACTCCTGCGGCGCGATCAGTTCCGGCATTTCGGAGACGTTCTCGACCAGTTCCGGAAAGCCGACGACCAGGCGGTCATATACAGCGATGTGCTCGAATACATCGACCGCGAAAACGAGATCGCCGAGGGGCTCGAGTATGAACGCAAGCTTCTGGCGAAACTCCGCGGCGGCCAGGATCCGCTGGATGGCGTTCTCAAGACCAAGCTCCTGCCATACCAAACGCGGGGGGCCATCTTCGCGGCCTGCCGCGGCCGCGTGGTCCTGGCCGACGACATGGGCTTGGGAAAAACCGTTCAGGCGCTGGCGGCCGCCGAACTCCTGCGGCGGCGTAAGGGCATCGAAAGAGTGCTGGTGGTGGCCCCGGCTTCCGTCAAGTACCAGTGGAAGACCGAAATCGAGAAGTTCTCGGATCTCTCCGCGCAGGTCATCGACGGGCCGCTGCCCCGGCGGCGGCAGTTGTACGACTCACCCGCGTTCTTCAACCTCACCAGCTATGAACTGGTTCTCAAAGACGTGAGTCACATTCACGAATTGAAGCCGGACCTGATCATTCTCGACGAGGCCCAACGCATCCGCAATTGGATCACGGCGACGGCCCGCACCATCAAGCAACTCAAGAGCCGCTACGCTTTCGTGCTCACCGGGACCCCGCTCGAAAACAAGCTGGAAGAGCTCTTCTCGGTGGTGGAGTTCATCGACGGGCGCCGCCTGGGTCCCGCCTTCCGGTTCCTGCAGGAACACCGCATGGAAGACGAAAAGGGACACCTGCTCGGCTACCGCGGCCTGGATCGCATTCACGCGCAACTCGAGCCGGTGTTGCTGCGGCGCACGCGCAAAGAGGTGCTCACGGAACTTCCCGAACGCACCGACCAGATCTTCCGCGTTCCCATGACCGACGAGCAGGCCGAGCCGTATTGGGAGCAGAGCGAGATTCTGAGCCGCCTCATGCACAAGTGGGAGCGGCAGGGCTGGCTCTCCGAGATCGACCTGCGCCGCATTACCTGCTGCCTCCAGAACATGCGTATGCTGTGCGACTCGACCTTCCTGTTCGATAAGCAGACCAACCATTCGCCCAAGCTGGAGGAGTTCCGCGAGATCATTCGCGAACTGGCGCTCGAAGAGAACCGCAAGGTGGTGGTCTTCAGCGAATACGAGCGCATGACGCACCTGGCCGGCGAGGAGCTCGGCAAACTGGGAATCGGCTGCGTCTCGCTGCACGGCGGCGTGCCTTCCCGCAAACGCGGCGACCTCATCGAGAAGTTCCGGCGCGATCCGGAGTGCAAGGTGTTCCTCTCCACGGACGCGGGGGGCGTGGGGCTGAACCTGCAAGCCGCCTCGGCGGTGGTGAACTTCGAGCCGCCCTGGAACCCGGCGCGCCTGGAGCAGCGGATCGGCCGCGTGCATCGCCTCGGCCAATCGCGTTCGGTTCACGTGATCCACCTGCTGACCACCGGCAGCATTGAAGAAAGGGTCTGGGAGACTCTGCAACGGAAGAAGTCGCTGTTCGCCGGAGTGTTCGATTCGCCAACGGCGGAGGTGAGTTTTGCCGCGCTCGGGCGCAAGAGCGGCCTGGAAGCCATGAAGGAGGTAGTCGCGGATCGACCGGAGAAGCCCAAGCCCGCGATTGAGAAGGCGCCGCCAGCCCCGCCGCCCGCGCGTGTCGCGCCTTCGCCCGACC
>JBAWDI010000321.1:0-4280 GCA_049590695.1 Bryobacteraceae bacterium | reverse complement strand
CCAAGACGCTGGCGCCTTCTTCAACCAGGGCTTCGGCCAAGTGCGAGCCGATGAAACCGTCGGCGCCCGTTACGAGAACTCTTTTCCCGTGCAGCAACATGTATCCCCGTGGCGCTTCACCACGCGCGCCCCAACCAAGAGCCGCCCACTAGTTCGGCCCCTTGCCATTCCGCGGCGGGACCGGTGGTCATCCACAAACACTATCAGATATCTCCCGCCGATTGTGTGCCTGGGCGCCATCCGTTCAGGTCCGTCATGCATTCGACAATTCTGATGTACGCCCTCGATGAAAGGACAGCCAGCACAGGATGCAGAACGGCCTAATCACTCAGGTTTCCTGACGAAACCATCGATGATACCACAGTTGGACCGACGAAATAAGGAATCCGGACTTCTGGTACAGTCGCTGAGCCGGGACATTCGATCCTTGTGTAACAACCGCCACCCGGCGAACACCCTGGGCACCGAACCAGGAAAGCGCCTGGCACACAAGGCGGGCCCCTAGTCCGAGATTGCGGCATTTGCCGTCCACCGCAACCAAGCCGATATGGCCAACCTCCGTTGCCACGCGGCACGAGATGTACCCCACGGGACAGCGCTCCCGTTCGGCGACAAAGACCGCACAGGCAAGTCCCGGCTCGCGGCAACTCCTCTCAATCCAAACGCGATACATTTCGCCACAAGCGGAGGGCGGGAAGTTCCCGTCTACGTAAAAGCGCGAATCCCGGTGGCTCTCACCGGCAATTCTTCGAAGATCCGGAATATCATTCAGCGTCGCCAGACGAATCGACCTCGTTTCCTCCGGGGAGGCGGGCCTCGGCAGTTGAGCCTCGAACGTCACACGCGCATCGACAAAGCGGAATCCCATGCAGGCGGCGAGCCGCATTGTCAGAGGGTCCGGTTCGGCCAGGAAGTACAGGCAGTCGATCGAATGAGAGCTGGCCCACTGATCAATGTCCGCCAGCAGGGCCGCCGTCAGGCGCGTGGCATTCACACATCCGATGCGCGCGCCAAAGTGTTCGGAGTCCCACCACAGGTAGCGGCAACAGTCTCGCGCATCCATGCTCAAAGAACCTTGGGATAGTGCTGTTCTGAGACCCGGTCTTCCGTTGTGGTCTCCCGGACGGCGTAGGGCGGGCGATCCATGAGCCGAAAGTGCATGCGCGACAAGTATTCGCCAATCACCCCCAGCGCGAACAACTGGGCGCCGGAAAAAATCGCAATGACGGAAGCCAGGAAAGGAAAGCCCGCCACCGTAGTGCCCTCAAGAAGATACCGGATCAGCACCAAGGCCAGGACGCCGATACCAAACAGCGTGAACGCGAATCCCACATAACTGGCGATCTGCAGGGGCAGCACGGTGAAACCGGTCGTCATGTTGAGTGCGTGTGTCAACAGCTTCATGAATGTGTAATTGGAGATTCCATCTTTTCGCGTATCATGTTTGACCGAAACAGAGTCAAACCGCGAGGTGCCCCAGGCGAGCAACGCATCAATGGACACGAAGGGCCCGCGATAGTTTGCGAAGGCTTCGCGAAGACTGGCTCGAAATGCCCGGAAGGCGCTTACTCGCCGTGCGGTCTCGGCCCCCATGGTGCTCTGCAAAGCGATCTTCGTGACACGCGAAGCAAGGTTCCGCCAGAGGCCGTGCTGCTCGCGTTCCGGACATCCGTACACGACGTCCGCATCGCCGGAAAGCCTCAGCAGGAGTTTAGGAATCTCCTCGGGAGGGTTCTGCAGATCGTCGTCGAGAGTGACAATGACCGAATAGCGGGCGTTCCGGATTCCGCAGAGGAGAGCGTTATGCTGCCCATAATTGCGCATCAGGTCGATCCCGCGGATACGCGGGTTCCGCGCCGACAGTTTCCGAATGGCCAGCCAACTCCGGTCCCGGCTGGCATCGTTCACGAGCAGAATCTCATATTCACTGGCCACTCCCTCAAGGACCGGCTCAAGGCGGCTCACCAACTCCCCGAGCGTCTCTTCTGCATTATATACGGGGACTACAACCGAAACAGACAATGAACCCAAGACCTCGGACACGGCTCGGCTGGCGGGATGCATGAAATCACATGATACCGACTTTCTGTGCCGCCATCGAACGGCGGTCGCAGGCGCCCGTAATCCGTGAGCCGCCGATCGAGTGGAATCCGCTCGAAGAGTCCCGGATTATGGCGCGGCTCCCGCCTTGTTTGAAGCGCAAGTCAAAACCGCCGGCGGATGCCCATTGTGCGGCGGGAATAGAGCGCATGAAGCCATCGATCAGCGGCTTGGATACCAGCAAAACGCCGTATTAACGTCGCCGCGCGGCAACAAGCAACTGGCTTCCGCCAACGGGCAGCGCGATTCCTGCCCGGATCAAGACGCTCTCTATCGCCGATATGCCTCTCAGGCATCGGTTCAAAGCCGGGGGGACAGCCAGTTCCCGAGCCAAGTCATACTTTCCGGATTTGCGGCTGCGCCGGCGGGAAAGCCATAGCAGCGGCAGAAGAATCGAGACGAACGAAGTCTTGAAGGTCACCTCGAAGCCGGCTGCCCGAACCTTTGCAGCCAGTTCCGTTGTTTTGTATCTACGCTCGTGGAACGCCGCTTCATCTGCGGGGCCCCACAGAAACATGTGCTGCGGAACCGTGAACACGACGCCGGCATCCTGCCGCAAAGAAAGACGTATTTCATCGAGGACCGCCCCGTCGTCTTGAATGTGTTCGAGCACATCGAAAGCACAGACCACGTCGAAGTGCTCCCGGAAGGGGATGCGCCTCGCGTCCATCTGCATCAGATCCAGACCGTTGCCCAGCCGCGCCGCAGCAAATTGCAGCCCCGCGACATGAATATCGCTGCCGTACAGTCTCGCATTCGGGAAGGCCTGGCGTATGGCGCGCATGACGAATCCCGTCCCGACCCCTATCTCCATGATGCGTTCGGCATTGGGGAAAAACAGGCGCAACGCCCAGACAATCAGGTCGTTCCGGGCCTGGAACCAGAAGCTGCTGTCCTCCAGCGCAAACAGAAGATCGAAATGCCTTGGGTCGTAGTCGTAATTGTAGCGGGCTAGTTCCGGCGCGAACCGGAGAAACGCCCCTTCTACGTCTGGAGAGTGTTTACAGAAGGGGCACGCCCACTCTTCGCCGCCGAAGACACCGTTGCATGCCAGACATCTTTTCATGTCAGATCAGGAACTTTCGAAGATACCACCTCAAGTACAGCACATGCGTGGAAATCCGGCTCACCGGGTGCGCTACCTCCCCGAGAGCGTAAGTGTATGCTGTGCCAAACGCAGACGCAACCGGCGAAAATCCCAGGCCGGTATCGGCCCACCCGCGTCTGCCATAGACCGCAAAAAGGCTCAATGGGAACAAGACAAACAGAAGATATTTTGAAGCGAGACCAGCGGGGTGAAATCTCATCACTCCCAGCGGCGCGAAGACGATGGAATCGCTGCATTCGTAGAAACTGAATTTGGCCTGTAGGACCGATATAAGCCTCAAGGACCTGGGCCGGCGGTCCTGCCTGCCAACAGCACCTCGCCACAGTCCGGCGGGCGGCCTACCGCGGCTCATTGGGCCGAAAACACCACATCCGCCCAGTAATTCGTGTCGCCGTAGCTGAATGCCGGGAACACTGGCGAAGCGCCGTAGGCATACAGCCCGTTGGGCCCGTCCACGCCGGTTTGCAGGGCGTGCAACGGCGCATTGTCCACCCCCGTGTTGGTGAAGTACCCGGCATCGTAAGCGAACCCCGAGGTGCTGAAGTACGCCGCCACGTAGACGGTGTTGGCCGCGATCGCCACCGGCGTCGACAAGCTCACCTGCTGCCACCCCGAAGCCGTTTCGCCGCTAAACGTCGCCGCCGCCAGCAGCGTCCCGCTGGAGCTGTAGAGCACCCCGATATGCGTCCCGTTGTTGCCCGCTCCCTTGTAGAACCGGATACCGGTGATATTCCCGCTTACGTCGCTTCGGAACTTCACTCCCAGCGTTACCGGCGAATCGCTGCGCCACGGCGTCCCCGGCACCGCCGTCACCGGCCAAATGGATGTCGCCGTGCCGCTTGATGTGCTCGTGATGGTAGTCGGGTCGGTCGCCTGATCGTTGCCCGTGTTGGTTTCGCCCCCGCCCGACACCGACACCGTGTTGGTCACGCTGGCGGGCGCCGTGCTCGATACGTTCACCGTCACCGTGATCGGCCCGTAACTCGACACCGCCGCCAGAGCGTCGCTGCGGCTGCAAGGCCCGGCAGGCTGCGTACAGGTCCAATTGGTCCCCAGCATCGAAACCGCCGTC